>JAYUQN010000565.1:0-3651 GCA_043756725.1 Saprospiraceae bacterium | reverse complement strand
TATGCGGAGGATTTTTTTATTGACCACATCTATTTGGGCAATACCGTCTTTGGTTTTATCGGATTTTTGCTTGCGACATTCTTCTTGGTCAACCCACGGCGGGCATTTTGGCGAGCCACTTATAGCCACAAAAATGCTTTTTCCATCGGGTGCAACACGAATACCCCGTGGGCGTTTGCCAACGGGTATTGTTGCCACCACTTCATGCGTTAAGGTTGAAATAATGGACAAATCCTCTGTATCTTCATTCGTGATATAGACCCATTCTTCGATTTGGGCTTGAAGAGTAGGGGAGGAGGACTTAGGGTTTTTACAATTAATGAAAACAGTAAAAATTAAGGCAGCACCAATGATTATTTTTTTATGCACAGATGTAAGTTTTTTTAATCTTGATTTCGTCAGTATTTTTATAATCTTAAAGTTGTTTTTTAAAATAAGCCCAATAAACCACACAAAAAGGGTAGGTTGTTTTCAAATCTTCTTCAAAGATTTCAACCCTTCTTTTTAGAAGTCCTACATAGTCCTCTACCTCTTCATAACGCAAAACTTCACTATCATTTTCAAATTTATCTTCATAAGATTTTCGGGCTTCATCCCAAATAACTTTCCTTTTTTCAACTAAAGGTTGGGCATTGAGATTTAAAATTTTTACAGTATCTTTGGCAAGAAGGTCAAGTTTTTCTTCATCAATAAAACCATCTTCTTTATAAACAAATTTATCCCAACAATCTGGTAATTCAGTCGGGTTAATGATAGGCATTGGATTTTCTAATTTAGCATGGTCACAGTGTGCAGGCGGTTTAGGGACTGTTAAACTTGTTTTATTGTGGAAATTAAGAGGGTATTGTTTAGCCTTGCTGGGGTTCATGTTTTGAAGTTTTTTAACTTCCAAGCCATATTTTGCAGCAACACTTTTCCATGAGTCCTCATTCGTGGTATAATATGTTGTTGATTTATTGTTGCCTTCACATGATAATAAAAGGTTTTTGTAAGTAAAGGTATTTTTGCATATATGGATGCTTTTTGCCTCAAAATGCTCAACGACTGTTTTACTTTTATTCATCAAAAGTAATTCCCTTACGCAATAACAGCATATTCCACCTTGTTCGTCAAAGAGTGATAGTTTGAGTTCAGATTCAGAATATTTAAATAATTCAGAACCTTCTGGCAAATTATAGTTTTTCAATAAATCCCATACTGTATCTGATTTTTGATTAGGTTTAGAACAAATGTCTTGAAAGGTTTCCCCTCGCTCGTTTTTATAAGTATCACGCCAAGTATGCAATTTTTGAGCAGCTATTTTTGAAATGTCTGTTTCTTTGTTAATATATTTCATAAGGAAACAGCGGATTTTGCTTTATTGATTAATTCTTTTGAGCGCATCATGCGTTTTGCTCTAATAATATCAAGGTCAAGTTCTGCATCAATTTTGCTTAGTTTTTCGTCATACAATTTTTTCGCTTCTTCCAATTGATTGTTTTCAATGAGTGTGAAAAGGCGTTCTATATCGTGCGTAAAATCAATTCCATTTTTTTTCATGCGTTCTGTACTACCCATTTCTGTAGTAGCCCGATTAACGGTTGCCCCATATAAATTTGTATTAATTTCTTCAATTTTTATCTCTCCTTCTGTTTGTATATTATAAATTGTTATACTTTCAGGCAAAACAGTTGTTAATACGAAAGGAGAATGAGAGGTAATAATAAATTGTGTATTTGGAAAATGTTTAACTAAACCACTCAAAATACTATACTGCCATGCAGGATGTAAATAGGTATCAATTTCATCTATCAAACAAATTGCAGGAAGTTTTTTAAAGTCTGTTTCAGAAGGTAAAATTTGTATGCCATATTGATACAAACGTTTCATAAAAAAACCTACCCAACCAACAACATTTCTATACCCTTGACTGACAAGAGACAAGGGTATACCTTCCGGATTGTTTTTAGTCGTTACAAAAGCTTCATTTAAATTGTCAGTTAATCGGATAGTATCATTTGTAATATCTGAAATAACGGTCAAAATATCATTTATGAGTTTTTTATTTTTAATTAGGTTGATACGAGATTCTGGTTTATGTATATTGATAAGTGCATTTATCCAATTATTAAAGCTTTGAAACCGATTATCAGGTTCATCAAAAATGAGTGCCGATAAGTCATCAATATTTGGAAGAGATGATTTTTCAGCAAGCCCTTTTTCCACATAATTTTTTGTTTGTTGTGAAAACCCAACTACCAAATATTTCAAAAGTTCATCTTCTTGATTTAATAAAAACGAATCAGGGTCGTCTAATATATCTTCAATTATTATTTCATTTTTAGATTTTGGCTTTCTGAATAAAACAGCATTACCCGCTAAATTGTCTTCATCATAATTATCAATTGTGTAAAGTAGCTGTATTTTACCTTCATCAGCATATTCTTTACCTTTTATTGCTTTAACAATCCTTAAAAGGTCGGGCAAATTTTTGGTTTCTTTAAAAGGCTTAATACCCGTAATACCTAATGCTATAGCTCTCAATAGGGTACTTTTTCCACTGCCATTGCCGCCAATTAAGCAGGTTACTTTGTTGTCTATATTTAGATTAAGTGTTTTGAAATGGGCAATATTGGTTAATTGTATATTTTTAAGTTTAATAACACGTTTGTTCAAACCATCTAAATCTTTAAATACATTAGCAGATTGTCGCCAGCGTTCAAGAAGTTTTAGCCCTTCTCTAAAATTTTGTTCTTTAATAAAAGGTATAAGCGTATCTTTATTGTATTCTTTAATTAAACGGTCAATTTCTTGTTTATCATTATTTAAAAAATCAGATAAGTTATCCATATAATTTTTATCAGTAGGATAATTTTTTTGCCAATATTTAGATTGATTTTTACTTATTACTTGCTCTAAATGCAATGCCGAAGTTAATATATCCTCGAAAAATATAGCGATTTCCTCCTTATCTTTTGATTGTAACTTTAGGGTACACGCACCCTCAATATTTATACTGAAAATAATATTGTAACTATTAGTTTGTTTGTCCCAAGCATCCCAAAATATAAGATAAACCTCTTTATCAGTACCATAAAACCAATAGCCCTTACCTAAACGTCCATATTCATCTGTTTGCCGAACTTTGAAATAAAGGGAGCTATCTAACTTAAGTTTAGTTGTTAAATAGTTAAATATTTTTTCATGTATTTCTGTAATTGGTATCATTTTATATTTATGAACACGTTAAACTTAAAAATTTTTACAAAAATACAGGTTTATTCAGTAAAATCAATAATATAGGGATTGATAAAATCAATTCTCCGAATTCACGAACTTTTCTTTGTAAAAATGACTTTGTGTGACCCCCCTCAGTATGAGGGCTTTTTTTGATGGCATCAATCATTGGCAACGGTTTGTAAACATATCAACTATACTATTCAACCAACCAATTTTACTCTTGTATAGAAAAAATAAAAGTTTTCATATCTTGTTTTTGCGCCAATGTCAAGTGACCCCACGGCGGCATCGCTGTTCCCATGCGCCCAATTTCCATGACGGTATCATATACTTTTTGGGCATCACCTGCATACCGTTTTTTCAATGCCCGCAAATTGCGATTGTCCACATGACCGATGCTGCCTGTGCCGTGACAATGCCCGCAACCCAAAG
>JAYUQN010000564.1:0-10234 GCA_043756725.1 Saprospiraceae bacterium | reverse complement strand
CTAAAAAAAATGCCTGTTTCAAAAAGCGTTGCAAAGATATATCTTTTTAATAAACAAGCAAACCTTTTTACCTAAATATTTAAAGAATTTGTTTTTTCTAAAAAGCGGTGCAAAGATACTGGCGTTTTTCACTTTTGCAAGGAGTGGATTAAAAAATATTATATAAAATTAAAAGTATTGGATTCTTACCGAAGGGTTATTTGCTCTTTCCAGTTTTTCACCGTAGTTTTGAACAAAATAATACCATTTATGAATCATCTCATAGTCGCTCGTAGTTTTTTATTTTTTATAGTCGTTTTTACCACCAATCTTATTGCTCAAAAACGCCCGTTAGATTACGTCAACCCCTTCATCGGCACAGGCGGGCATGGGCATACCTTCCCCGGCGCAACTGTCCCTTTTGGTATGGTGCAACTTTCACCCGATACCCGCACCGAAGGGTGGGATGCCGCCAGTGGCTATCATTATTCGGATTCGACGATTTTAGGGTTTTCACATACACATTTGAATGGAACGGGCGTGAATGATTTATGCGATATCGTCATTACCCCCTCCCTATCGGGTGATTTTAAGCCTCAAAAGTTTCAACATAAAAATGAAATCGCTAAGGCAGGGTATTTTAAAACAGTTTTAGAAGACAATAATTTTGTAGTGGAATTGACTTCTTCTGAAAGAGTTGGGTTTCATCGGTATAAGTTTTATGACACTGTAAAAACAGTTTATGTCAATATCAATTTGAATAGAAGAAATGAGTTGTTGGAAAGTCGTATTTTTCAAACGGATAAGGATAAAATTGAAGGGTCTATGGTTTCTAAAAGTTGGGCAAAATCCAGACACTTATCTTTTATGGCGCATTTCAGTGAGGATATTTTAAAAATAGATAAAAATTTCAAATATAAAAATACGGAAAAACGAGAAGCCCTCACTTTATCTTTTGATGTCTCTAAGACCCATGAGTTGCTCATAAAAGTCGCCCTCTCCCCCATTTCAGAAGAAAACGCTAAGGAAAATATGCAAGCTGAAATTCCCCATTGGGATTTTGATAAAACCCGCCAAGAAGCCGAAGCAAAATGGTCAAAGTACTTAAACCGCATCCAAATTGAAGGCGGCTCGGAAGACCAACGCACCATTTTTTACACCGCTTTATATCATACTTTGATACACCCCTCAATATCCCAAGATGTCAATGGCGATTATAGAGGTTTGGACAATAACGTGTATAATTCTAAAACTTTTCAATACCATTCTATCTTTTCACTCTGGGATACTTACAGGGCTGCCCATCCACTTTACACCATTTTATGCCCCGAAAAAGTGCCCGATTTCATCAATGGTTTTATAGATGATTTTGAAAAAACAGGACATTTACCCGTCTGGAATTTTTCAGGCAATGAAACATGGTGTATGATTGGCAACCACTCGATACCCGTCATTGCTGATGCGTATTTGAAAGGCATTCGAGGTTTTGATGCCGAAAAAGCCTTAAATGCCATGATAAAAACCGTCAATCGAGATTCTTTTGGGTTGAAAGCCTATCGTGAAAAAGGTTATGTTCCCGCCGATACTGAGGGGGAGTCGGTGAGCAAAACTTTGGAATATGCGTATGATGATTATTGCATTGCGCAAATGGCAAGTGCCTTAAAAAAGGAAGATATTTATAGAAAATACATACAACGCAGCGATAATTGGAAGAATATTTTCAATCCCCAAACAGGCTTTTTTCAAGCTAAGATAAATGAAACATTTGTTGAGCCTTTTAATCCACGTGAAGTTAATATTCATTACACAGAGGGTAATGCTTGGCAATATGCTTTTGCGGTGCAACATGATATAGAAGGTTTAATTCAAATGCTTGGAGGTAATGAAAAATTTGAAGCAAAATTAGATGCACTATTTAATGCGCCTGCTGAAACCACAGGGAGAGACCAAGTAGATATTACGGGCTTAATTGGGCAATATGCACATGGGAATGAACCGAGTCATCATATTGCCTATCTTTATAATTATGTTGAAAAGCCCTACAAAACCCAACGTTTGATACGTCAAATTATGGATAATTTTTATAAAAATGCGCCCGATGGTTTGATTGGCAATGAAGATTGTGGGCAGATGTCAGCTTGGTATGTTTTGTCGAGTATGGGGTTTTACCCTGTTAATCCGTGTTACCAACAATATTCAAGTTTTAAAGAAGGCATTTGTCTTTTTGATAAAATTAAAATTGATGCGGGCAATCGAGTTGTGAGTTACGATAAAAAAGCTATCGGCTTAGATAACTTTCGTTGGTTCGATAAGAAAAATATTTCTGATAGTACAGGTAATTTTACACTCGCCCAAAGAATGCACGATGGTATTATTACTATTCCATATGTTTTAAAAGGTATTAAACTTTTCAAAGAAAAACAATTTGTCGAATTAGCTTGTCTTGATAGTCCTTATGCTAAAATTTACTACACAACCGACGGTAGTGACCCAAGGCTTTCTGGAAAAATATATACTGAACCTATCGAAATAAAAGATACAAAAACGATAAAATTTATCGCTAAATCAGGCAACCTGTATATTGATAATTCCAAAATTGCCACCGCCCATTTCAAAAAAATAAACCGCACCACCACCATCACCTTAAAAAACCCACCCGCCCCACAATATTCTGGCGGAACCACCGATGCTTTGGTAGATGGCGAATTGGGAACAGAACAATGGCAATTAGGCAACTGGCAAGGCTTTGAAGGCGTTGATATAGAAGCGATTATTGATTTAAAAAAAGAAATAGATTTTCATCGAATCGTTTTACGCTGCATAGAAGACCAAAATGCATGGATATTTTCACCCACTGAAATCCAAGTTTTCACCTCGCCCGATGGTAAAAATTTCACCTTTTTTAGCTCGCAAACGCCCGATTTTAAGCCAAATACTGAGGGGGTGCGTGTTAGAGATTTGGGGATTAAAAAGAAGGGCAAAGCTCGATATATCAAATTGATAGCCAAGCCTTTGAATCCCATACCTGCATGGCACAAAGGCGCAGGTGGCAAAGGCTGGATTTTTGCAGATGAAATCTTGATTGATTAGAAATACGTATATTCAAACAGGCTAAATATTTAACAGTTAACCTTAAAAATATAATTTAATGAAAATCAATGAGTTATACAAACTTTATTGCCTATTGGGGCTATTGTCATTCGGGCATTTTCTACACGCTCAAAGTCAAGAGGCAAAAGATATTTTTTCAATTACACATGCTTATAAGTCGGGTGAATGGATTCATGTGGATGCAGAAGGCTGTATTATGTCCTCTTATAACAGTGATTACAGTTATACTGACGCAGGGCAAACAAAATTGAAAAAAGACTTGAAACTGCCTGTCTTAATGGACAATAAAATAGATAAGCAATTTAACACAAACCATATTCTTTGGCAGGATAAAAAAAAGTATTTAGACGTATATCTGTTTCCTAAAAGGGATAACAAGATTTTGTTAATCCGCGTTTTAAATGAAGGTTGTACGGATAAAAATCTTAAATATTTTTTGATAGCGGGTCTGATGAACAATACTATTCCCACCGAACCATTTCCTCAAAATGGCAATGACAACAGCATTAAAATTTTAGGTGAAACCTTTGCACTGGGGACTGATTTTAAATTTCATAGCCCTACGACTATCGAAAGCAGCGACTCGAGTGTTATGCTCACTTATACAGCTTTTAGAAGTGTCAGAAGGGCGAAAGCCTATATCAGCAAAAGTAAAAAAGATATGATAAAACAATCACAGGGCGTGATGTTCTCGACAAAAAAAATCAAACTCTTTTTTGATGATAAAACGACAAATGGCATTAAGGTATTAGGAAATCAATTGATAAAACCATACGCGCCCGTGAGCATGGTCACCTATTTTTTTTATAGAGAAATTAAAGGCAAACATATAGCCTGTCGCATCAATCATTTTACGCATATAAAATCTAAGATGCCGAATTATTTGAATCAAGTTATTTTGATTAAATAGTCGCTTCAAAACAGTACATATATATTTTCTAAATACTTTAGGGCAAATAAGCAAAACAGGTAGGATTGAAACTGATTGATTAAAAAATATTAGGCAGCTTTAGCAATCCTATCTTTTTTCCCAACATTATTGATGATAGCATCGAGTTTATCATCCAGTTCAAGAGATTGGTCGGGTTGTAAATCGCCTTTGGTAATCAAATCTATCATATCGAGACCAAGTGTATCAACATCCTCTAAAATATAGTGATATAAGTCTTCAGGCGGTAAGCTCAAAAGATAATTTTTCAAATAGCTATGCTTTTCTTTTTCCGAAGACAAAGCATTATAAGTATTCCACAAAGTCGTGTTGTCAATTATCATTATCTTCTAATTTTTGTTTCATTTTTTTCAAAACAAAGATAGAATAGTTTGAGTAGAAATCCAATTTTTAGAAACATTTATTATTTCCATATACAAGTATAATCCTATAATAATGTCAACGCAATAAGGTCACATCTCCCTTTTGCAGAATGATTTCACCCTCAAGTGTTTCAAACTCAACAAAATAAGCAAAAACGTTGGGCATCAAAGCTTTGCCGTTAAAAGTACCATCCCAACTGTTTTTAGACGCTTCATCTTGCATAAAATTATCGGCGGTGTGCACCACATTGCCCCATCGGTCAAAAATATTGAAACGCAAAACTTTGCGAATGTTTTGAGTTGGATATACCTGAAACGTTTCATTGACACCATCATTATTGGGTGAAAAAGAGGTTGGAATGAAAATTTCGTAGCAACTTTTAATTGTTATATCAATATCATCTGTTGCCTCGCCACATTCATTGGAGGCTTTTACAGCATATTTCCCAGTGGTTTTTACTTGAAAAACAGGTTGTGTGGAACTGTCTTGCCACACATATTTTGTCCCGTCTGCAACACCCGCTTTGAGTAAAATCCCCCCCCGTTTCAAATCTTGACACAACAGGGTATCCGCCCCAAAATTTACAACGGGCATTTTCTTGAAAGCAAGATTGTAAAACCAACTCACTACACATTTAGTATTGGACATCACCACTTGATAATTGCTTGATTTTGAAACAGTTATAGCCGAATCCGTACTCCCCGTACTCCATTTATAGGTTTTTACCCCCCTCAGTAAAGGCTTGATTTTGAAGGGTAAAACACAACTAATGGTATCTATTATTTTACCCGGTTCTTTATTAAAAAAAACAAAATCAATGGAATCTGTAGCGCGACATCTACCGAACATCACTTCAACACCATACACGCCTTCTTTCGATACTTTCAATAGCGGTTGCGTCGAGCCATCCGTCCATGTATAGGTGTAAAGCGGTGATTTTTCTGCTCTCAAAGTCATGGTATCGCCCCTGCAAATAGCGGTATCAATACCCAAATTGACCATAGGCGCAGGCAGCACAATGACGTGAATAGTGTCGTAATTGACACATTCGCCGCTCGACACAATGACATTGTAGCGGGCACTGTCTTTCACCGTAATGACTGCTGTTGTATCGGTCGTATTCCAATAATAGGAGCGAGCAAAAGCGGTGGTTGCGTCCAAAACAGCACTGTCTCCTGCGCATATTTTCACGGTATCGGGCAAAGCATTATAGGCGCGCGAACCATCCTTGACCTCCACACTCGCCCTGCCACTACAGCCATTAATGTCAATAACATTGACGGAATAAACACCCACAGTTGTGGCAAATATCTCCTGAGTGCGTTCGCCATTCGACCATTGCACGGCTCGAAAACTGCCCTCAACACCCAAAGCCGTAGCCCGTCCAAAACAGACATAAGGCGTACCTGTAATGACCAAATTGGGCAACGGGTGTGCTGTAAAAACAAAGGAATCTACCATCGGAATGCCTCTGCCATCGGTGACTGTTATGAAATATTTACCCGAATTTTTGACATTTATGCTTTTAGTTAAGCTGCCATTTGACCAGTTATAGCTTTGAAAACCATCGGTAGCTGTCAAAGTAGCAGAATCGCCTTGACAAACGGAAGCGTTTCCTCTGATGATGGAATTTTGAGCTTGGGTAGTAGAAAATGAAAAGAGAAAGCATAAAAAAAGGCAAAATCGGCAAGCCCAAAAGCAATAAGCCTTTTGACATTTAGGGATTAACAGAGACTGTTTTGGCAGAAAAATCATATAGTCTTTCACTTGATTATGTGTGTTTTTCATAGAGAAATGTTACCTCTTAAGTCCTTCTTTTCAAAAAGAACGCCAAATTGCGGGTTTTAGTATATGTTTTTTGCACATTACTTTCCGTTTCGCAGAGTTATACGAAACCTGTAGCGGCGACTTTAGTCCAATGCCATTAAGCTAAGGATTATTGTTCGATTTATTCGGGGTTTATGTAGAGACGTTGCACTGCAACGTCTTAGGGTTAGGTAAATTTGCCCACAAACAACCCGTGGCAGTGCAACGTCTCTACGTAAAACTTGGGTATAAATCCTTAGACTTTAGTCCAATGCCATTAAGCTAAGGATTAATTGTTCGATTTATTCGGGGTTTATGTAGAGACGTTGCAGTGCAACGTCTTAGGGTTAGATAAATTTGCCCACAACTAAGACGTTGCAGTGCAACGTCTCTACGTAAACATCGGGTAAAAATCCTTAGCTTAATGGCATTGCCCTTTAGGGGTGAAATGGCTTCGAGCTTACCAATAAATATTACACCCCTAACGGGGCTTTTGGAAATGGATACACTCGGTTATTACCAATATTGCACCCCTAACGGAGCTTTTTTTCCAAAGGAATCCCTATGGGAAACCCATTATTCGCATAAATTGTTGTTTTTGAGCAAGCATATGGATAACCCAATTATTATTTCTTAACCTATTTAAAATTTATATTGATGAGCATCCTATTATTTTCCACACAAAACATCTACGCGCTCTTAACGCCCATTGCGCTCATTTTCATCTTGCTTGAAATAGGTTTATGCTTGGTTTACAAAAAGCATTATATCTCTTTTTCAGAAGCCATTGCCAATTTTGGAACGGCTTTAGGCAACCAAACGGTCAATGTTTTAGTAGCAGCGGGCGTCTATGTCATCTATGGCTATCTATGGGAGCATTATCGCTTGATTGATACTATCCCAATGACTTGGTACAATTACCTATTCTTGTTGTTGGGTATTGATTTCATTTTCTACTGGGTGCATCGGTGGGGGCATGAAATCAACATTATGTGGGCAGCCCATTCACCGCATCACAGTGCCGAGGAAATGAACTTTTTGGTGGCTACACGAGCCAGCGTAACACAGCGGTTGTTTTCATTTTTGTTCTTCTGGCCCCTCACCCTTATTGGTTTTACACCCTTCCATATTTACATGATGGTGGCGATTCACTTGTTTATTGCTTTTTTGCACCATACCGAATTTATCCCCAAACTCTGGCGGTGGATTGAGTTTGTTTTTACCACACCCTCGCACCATCGTGTCCATCACGGCGTGAATTTCAAGTATTTGGATAAAAATTATGGCGAATTTTTGATAGTTTGGGATAGACTTTTTGGCACTTTTGAAGAAGAAACCGATAAAGTTCTCTATGGCATGTACAGTCACCCGCAAACGTGGAATCCGATAGCTATTAATTTTCATTACTACAATATACTCTGGAAAGATGCGGTTGCCGCTGATAATTGGTGGGATAAAGTCCGCATTTGGTTCATGCCTTTGGGTTGGCGACCTGCCAATCTGCCCCCAAAACCACCGCTTGTTGAAATAACGCAACAAAATCAAAAGCGTCTGACGGTGAAAGCCATGCCGAATTCTAAAACCTTTTTGATATTGAGTGCCATTTTTGGTGTGGCATTAATGATGTTGATTATCAGCCCCCAAACTACTTGGACCACTTTGGAACGCATCATCGGCAGCGCTTTACTCTGGCATCTAATCGTCAATTGGAGCGGTATTTTAGAATCAAAAAAGTGGCTTTTTTCTTCTGAAATCATTAGAATAATCTTAACTGTACCAGCTATCTACCTGTTTAGTGACCTTTCTGAAAAACCTATTTGGTTAGCAGCTTTGATAGGCTATCATATTTATTGTCTGTTTTGGACGGTGAAATATTTTAAACCTTCTGTAGCTTCGCCTTTAGGCGAACCCGTTTAGACGGATTTATCCGTCAGCCATGTTAAATTGCGCAACGAATAAATCCGTCAAACCAAGTTTGTTTAAAAGCATCGGGTAAAAACCCTAATTCAAATTATAAAACCCAAATTCAAAAATGAATAAACCACTCCATTTTCAATCCGCTACAAAAGACCTTTTTTACATAACCTTACAACAGCGTGTTGAGGCATATTTTACACACAATAAATGCCGTAAAACGGGCAATAATTGGCTATATATTAAAAGTTTCTTTTTTTTAACGAGTTATATTTTAGCTTACGGATTTATATTAATGGTGCATTCCGACACAATGGGGTGGGGCGTAAATATTGCCTTTTGTTATGCTTTAATGGGCTTTTTGACGGTTCCATTAATCCTCAATATTGGGCATGAAGCCGTTCACAATACCTTCTCAACACATAGCCGCTTGAATAAAATGCTTACGTGGATTTTCAATTTAGTGGGTGCAGATGCGGCTATTTGGCATTATCGGCACATTCATGCGCACCATGCTTTTACAAATGTTGTAGGGTATGACCATGATATTGGGCAGAGCCATTTGGCGCGATTGGCTCCCGATGCGGTCTATTTTAAAGTGCATAGGTGGCAGCATTTTTATATGCCTTTTATGTATCTTATTTATACGTTAAATTGGCTTATTTATCGAGATTTCAAGGATTATTATCAACTTTTTAAAATATCTAAACCTAATTGGCGTGGCTGGACAAGGCTGATTTTGAGTAAAATATTTTATTTTTCTTATATTTTAATACTGCCTTTGTATCTTTTTTGGGACAATCGTAGCCTTGTGATAGGGAGTTTTTTATTGATGCAAGCGGTCATGAGTGTGACGACTTTTTTGATACTTGTTTCCACACATTTGGGCGAAGAGGCTGTTTTTCCTATGCCTAATAGTGAAAATGATTTTTCACATACATGGGCAGCGCACCAACTTTTAACAACCACTGATTTTGCGCCCAATAGTTGGCTTGTGACGCAGCTTTTTGGCGGGTTCAATCTGCATGTGGTGCATCATCTTTTTCCTCATATTTCGCACATTCATTACCCTGCGTTGACGCAATTGGTGCGTGAAACAGCGCAAGAGTTTGGCTTAACGTATAATCAATTTCCGTCATTTGGGCAAACCATTGTCTCTCATTTTAAGTTGTTGAAAAACAATAGTTTAGTACAAAATCTATTTCACGCAACAGATATTTAAAAAATGAGAATAGCAACAAAAGACGATAGGGTTTTGGTCGGCAATATCATAGCGGAATCTTTTAAAGACAATCCGAATATCCTTTTTATGATTCGCCCGTCCAAAAATAAAGAAGAAAGCATAAAATCTATTGCCAACCATGCTTTCGATTTCGCTTTGAAACGAAATGGCGTTTATATATCATCCGATACTGAGGGGGTCATTATTTTTTATAAACAACCCTCAAAAAGGGATATTTGGGATTTTTTCAGCCTTTTGAAGCTTGTGTTCTTTGTTTTAGATTTGAAAAAAATCTCTACTATTTTGAAAAGAGATGCCCATCTTAAAGCCTTACAACCTGAAAATTTAGACTATTTATACGTTTGGCTTTTAGCCGTTGTTGGCAAAGGACGTAACAACGGCACGGCGTTCGAAATCAAAAATTTCATTTTTGAACACAGTACAACAGCACATTTGCCCATTTTTGCTGAAACGACCGTATTAAAAAACAAGGTCATTTATGAAAGATATGGCTTTGAAACCTATCAAGTTTGGTGCGATGAAAAAAATGGTTTGACGACTTGGTTTATGAAGAAAAATTAGGGGTTTTTGTATTTTTAAAAAAAAGACTTAACTTGCATTAAAATTGAAATAGAAATGACGACGTTTCAAACTCTGCCTATAAAAAAAGACATACTAAAGCCTAAAGGTGATGCGGTTTCTGATACCCTTATGACGCTTGATGAATACATTGAGCGTGAGGAATCTTCTGCCGTAAAACATGAATTTCATAACGGAAAACTTATCGAAATGGCAGGAGGAACACCCCCACACGCTCAAATAGGAGGCAATTTTTTGACTTTCCTTAATTTCTGTTTATTTAAAAAACAGGAACGTTTTATTGCTTACAA
>JAYUQN010000563.1:0-3654 GCA_043756725.1 Saprospiraceae bacterium | reverse complement strand
GTTAAAACGTTCGTCAGATGCACAAGGTCTTTATAATACGTATTTTTCACACGGCGATAGGCACTATACGAAACCTGCAAATTAGCTTGTCCAATTTTTTCTATGGGTTGTGAAACAGTTAAGCCCGTTAGATACCGCGAAGTTTTGTAGGTATCATCAAACGCATTTTCTTTATAGGGTAAAATAGGCTTACCTTTATTTATAATATACTCATTGAGATAGTTGCTGGTATAACCAATTTTAGTTGTGCCTGCTTTGATGCCATAATTTAAATCAGAATAATACTGTAGTTTTGGCTTCCAATCTTGAAAACGCCCCCCCTCAGTATTTTGAGTCGTTTCATCTATCCAACCATTGAAAAAATTGCGCCCGCCCGAGACCATAAGGTTGTGTTTGTCATTGCGCCAACCCAAAGATGTAGCAATATTAAAACTACCAACCGTTTCATAATAACTGTTGGCTTGAAAATCTAAGTCTTTTGTTGGCGTCTTTTTAGTGATGATATTAATTGTGCCTGCTAATGCGTTTGTACCATATTGAACAGAAAGCGGTCCTTCAACGATTTCAATGCGTTCAATGGCATTAATATTCAATTGAGATAAATCAATATTACCGTTTTGACGACCCGTAATAGGCATACCATCTATCAATATTTTTACATTTTCACCTGAAACGCCTTGCATTGTCAAACCTGTACCCAGTACATTGTCTTGTTGTATTCGGATGTTGGCTTGAAATTTCAAGGCTTCTCCTACTGTTTGAACACCCATAATTTTGAGCTGCTCGACTGAAATAATGCGAACTGCATTAACAGCTTTACTCATGCCAGTGGCTTGATAGCTGCCTGTTATTGTGATTGGATCAAGTGTTTTTTCAGAAAAAAAGGCGATATTTGGCGTACTGTCCCGTATTGTTGCAACGGCTTTATTAAATTTTACAGAAGGAGAATCTGGCTTATGTAGCATTGCCTGCCACGCATAACAGGGTGTTATGGATAGTGTTGTTAGGCAAAGCGATATGGTAATAAAGTGGTTTAGCATTTTTCCTTCATCTCTTTTAAGAAAGCAAAGGTACGGTGCGCTTAACGCATAAGAAACACACGGTTTTCAATATGACTTAAATTTTACAGACCTATTAAAAAACAAAAAATGAATGTATTCTTCAAAAACAGCCACATTGTAAGTAACAAGCCATTAAAAACCCTTAGTATTGTGCCGTTTTATAAAATCTTATATCTATGGAAGAGTCAAAAAATATGGTTCTATATGGTCGCCACCCTATTACCGAAGCTATAAAAGGCGGCAAAACGTTTGAAAAGGTTTTGTTCCAACAAGGCTTAAGGGGCGAAATTGAAATTGAAATCCGCAATCTCTGCAAGCAGTTTCAGATACCCCTCAGTATAGTGCCACGTGAAAAGTTGGAAAAAATAGCAAATGGCGCAAATCATCAAGGCGTTATAGGCTATATAGCCATATTGACGTACTACAATCTTGAGGAAGTGTTGCCCCAAATTTTTGAAAAAGGTCAAGTCCCCCTTTTGCTTTTATTGGATGGCGTAACAGACGTCCGTAATTTCGGAGCCATTGCCCGTTCTGCAGATGTTATGGGTGTTCATGTCATCGTTGTGCCACAAAAAGGCGGTGCTTTGATAAATGCTGAAGCTTTAAAAGCATCCGCAGGTGCTTTGAATCGTATCCCTGTATGTCGTGAAAAGACGATGAGTGGCGTTTTAGATTATCTCGGTTCATCGGGCGTCCGCATCATTTCAAGCGATTTAAAAGCAATTAAACCCCTTTTTGATGTAGATTTCACCCTGCCTACGGCTATATTAATCGGTTCTGAAGACGAGGGCGTGAACATGAATTTTTTGAGACGTTCGGATGAAACGTTCGTTATTCCTCAAGCGGGTGAAACGGATTCGTTGAATGTATCGGTGGCTACTGGGATAATTTTGTATGAGGTGGTGAGGCAACGCCTAAGCCTATAAGTTTGTTAAATTTGAAAAACCAAAACCCGTTCATTGGTTGAGATTTGTGGGAGGGTGCGAACAGTTGATTATCAATACAATGTATTAGGCTGGCTCACAGGCATCAATGCCCCTACTCTGAATGGCACAACCCATGTCGTTTGTGCTTTACCGTTTGAAAATGGTGCAGGCAGTACATTAGACCATAAAGATTTTTTTTCAATGGATATGCGCTATGACAATCCTACGGCAGCTTATACTTTAGTTTTTCTAAATCTGGTCAGCATCCTCCTTTTCATCATAATGTTTAAACCCCATACGCGGTTTGTTGCGACAACGGTCACGCCATTCCGTCTTCCATTTATCACGTTCTTCGGGTGTCATGGCTGAAAATTTTTCCCACATTTGGCGTTTTTGTTCCCACTGTTCTTTGCTCGCTGCGCCGACGCCCATTCTAAAACCACCCGTCAAAATACGGGCTAAAACGGTTAAACCAATGGCTTGACTAAAGTCAATGAGAGGCAAATTGAAAAGGGTTGGCATCAACCAATTCCATAGCAACATGACGCCTGTGCCCATTAAAAGTATAAAAAAGGCTACAAAAATCCCTATTTTCACAATCTTGGCTATCCAAAAATTTTTCATCTTTCTAATAAATTTAAGTGTATTGTCCAAAGGGACTCCTACGGAGCATCAACAATACAACGATTTAACAATACAGCAATCCATTTCAATTGTTAATTAAATCCTCGTATAAGAACTTCAAACGGTCTCGCAAAAATAAGACCGCATATCGTTTGCGGGATAAAAGCGTATTGAGCGTAACGCCCGTTTGTTCGGCTATTTGTTTGAAACTTTTATCCTCCAACTCATGCTGCACGAAGACATCGCGCTGTTCAGTAGGCAATTCGTCAAGGGCTTCCATTAACGCCTCCATGATGGTTTCACGCATCATTTCAACGTCGGCTGGGTGCATATTAGCGGCAGGCAAAAGGTCGTCGAGCAGATACCCCTCAGTATCGTCGTCGCCAGAACGAAAAACAAAAACATCTTCGAGCAATTCGGGCTTTTTTTTCCGAAATCGGTCGGTGATTTTATTCCGCGCCACCGTAAAAAGCCAAGAAGTAATCTGTTCAACGGGCTTCATGAGGCGGTACATTTGGGTAAATTCGTAGAAAACATCTTGCACAATGTCTTCCGCATCTTCTGGACGGGGTATCCGTCTTCGGATAAAATCCAATAGCCGCCCCCGTTCTCGCCGAATGGTTTCCTGTATTTGCCTATTTTGAGCGTCTGCCATTGTAGGGTTTATATGTAGTGTCGCATGCTTCATCTTAATAGTTTAGACGAAGCAAGCGGTGAAATATTTTATTTAAACGAAAAAATAGTATATTTAATGAAACATGCTTTGATTAGGGTGCAGATTTAGGGTAAGTTTTTTAAAAATGTTAATGTGATTTTATTTTTTTTTCAAAAAAAATAAAATCACATTAACATTTTTAAAAAACTTACCCTAAATCTTTGCTCGAAAAAGTATCCATTACTTTTTAAAGAGAATAAAACATTTTAGATAAAATTTGAAAATAAAATAGCTGTTTGCAAGCAAATCTACACAAAATTGCGAATTTTGAGCCTATTTTAATTAAAAAAACACGCCTAATGAAAAACCTCCGTTTTATCGGCATTGC
>JAYUQN010000562.1:0-10273 GCA_043756725.1 Saprospiraceae bacterium | reverse complement strand
CGCAACAAGTGGACATAGTGGTAAGTAGTTCAATTGAAATAAACGCTGTTATTGACTAACCACGTCCTTTAGGGCGTGGGCTGCGAATAGAGCTTATTTCAGGCTTTAGCCGCTCATCTTCAAACAATAAAAGTGAGCGGCTAAAGCCAAATAAAGGCTAAACTCTTCGCCCACGCCCTAAAGGACGTGGTTAGTCAATAACAGCGTTTATTTAGATAAGACTACTTAGTTAAATGTCTCTTGGAAATAAGCAGACAATTTGGATTTTTTTTTTCAATTAACAAAATAAAACCGATATTTTTATGCGGAATTGCCTAAAATAAATCAATACAGTAGCTGTGAAGGATACCACAAGATAGTATCATTTGATACTTAAAAAAGTAGTCTATCTGTGTGAATGGTCTAAATGAGGGGGTGAATTGACTAAATCTAACGTTGAATCAACTTGTTTTAGGTGAAAACCCAACCCGTGTCAAACCCGCCCATTTGATATTTTTCTTGAAAAAGAAATCCCAATTCCCTTTTAAAGCCCACTTGACAACCTTCGGATGGTAATAAAAAGGCTCAATTAACAGCGTACCTACCAATTTTAGGACATCGCTCGGCTTTTTAAAAATCCCGTAACTCAACTCTTGTGTTAGAAGCGTATAAGTTGAAAATAAGATGGTAAAAGAATACATAAAGGCGAGCATAATGAGTACAAAAGTGCCATTCAATAGCCCCATTGCCCATAATACAGCAATCAACACAAATCCTAAAAACTCAATAATGGGCGCAACTGTATCCGAATAAAGGAAATAAGGATAGCTTAAAAGACCATAAACACCGTATTTTCTTTTTAAATGTACGGTTTTATGCTTATTAAAAGCATAAAAGGTACTCCATGACCAGCGCACACGTTGGGTACGTAAATCTTTATAGGTTGAAGGTCCTTCCGTCCAACACAAAGGGTCTGGGATATATGAGATAAGATAATTTTCATTTTTTTCCTTCATGGCACGATGCAAACGCATGACAAATTCCAAGTCTTCACCGGGTGTTTTTATATCAAAACCGTCCAATTCTTTGATGATTTTGCGCTCATACAAGCCTATTGCCCCTGAAATAATGGGCAAGCCATTGATGCGTACCCACATAGGGCGGGTCATTAAAAAAGCCCGCATATATTCTAAAACTTGAATGCGATTCACAAAACGGCGTGGCGCATGTACCGACACCAATTTGCCATCTTCAATGACCGCATCATTCGTGAGCCACACAATACCGCCTACAGCAACTACCCTTTTTTTAGGTTCTACCATAATGGGTTTTACCATCCTCAAAATAGTGTCTGGCTCTAAAATGCTATCCACATCTATACACAATACGTAGTCGGTATCCGCCACATTGATACCCGCATTGAGGGCATCCGATTTTTGACCATTTTCTTTGTCCACCAAAACCAATTGGCTATATGCGGGATTTGTTGAGGTGTAAATGCCCCGCACAGGCATTGTTTCAATGGTAGGATTGTAAGGATAATCCTCTGCCTTTACAAAATTATATGCCTCGATTAGTTTGTCTAAAGTATCGTCTTTACTACCATCGTTGACAATAATGACCTTGTAATTGAGGTAGCGCAAGGTTAAAAAAGACCGCACACACTCTACCACCGAAAGGCTCTCATTGTAGGCGGGTGCTATAATGGATACTGAGGGGGCTAAAGGCGATGACAAAATGCTTTCGTAATCTTCATGCGTACTTTCTTTATGATATTTTAAAACATCAGTAGAGGATAAAATGGCACTTATCCCATAAGATAAAAGGATAAAGGCGCAATAGATAAAAGAGATAAGATTGATAAAAAATAAGATATTTGTATAGGTTGTCATTGTTTTGTTTTTTTAGTAAAAGAAAAGTAGTCTATGTGAACAGCAATTTCTAATGTGAAATATACTCGAGGATTTCGTAGAGACGTTGCAGTGCAACGTCTTAATTGTGATCAATAAAATCGAAGAAAATACGCTAAAAGCAAGACGTTGCAGTGCAACGTCTCTACGTCAAATCGTGGAAATATTTTACATTCGGCAATTTTTTTTTCTTTTAAAATGAGTTCTTTGTACATTTTTTATGCGAATTAAGAATTTAAAATAAAATACGGGTGTATAACAAATTAACCATTTAGCTGTGAAATACCTTTCCAAAAGTTTAAAACTTTTGGAAAGGTGGAGCTTACAAGGAAAATTCGTTATACACCCTAAAATACTGAGGGGGTAGATTTCATTTAAAAATTAGAGACCAACTCTTTATCCTTAAAAGTTGGTATTACCTGCGTTTGTTTAATACTCGATAACTCCTGCGGATTCAGTTGTGTAAACAGTTGTTCGCACAAGCCGACCAATGCCCCCACTGTCGGGTTTTTTGACGCCAATAAAGGCAGACAATCCCTAAAACTGATAGATTTAATAGCATTTATGGTTTCACAAATTTGCACTTGTTCCCATTGATTCAAGGGGTATTGATAAGTTTGAAGTGCTTTTTGCCAATCCATATTTGTCATTATCAAAGCTTTAATGGTCGCAATACGAACAATAGAGTTTTTATCGTGTATTAGTTTTTTTAAAATAGGTCTTTCTTTCAAAGCATCCATATAAGCCAATTCCAACAAACCTTCATGGCGTTTTACCCACGACCCACTGTGTAGTTTTTTAAAAGATACTTTGTAGAAGCCTAATTTTTCATACAAACTCACTAAAGCCACAGCTTCCTGTCCTTTAATATTTTTTCTCATTAAAATAATCTGTGCTAATAAAATGCTTGAATCCAGCTTTTTTCGAGGTTTAATGTCGTCAAAAAGGGTTTTTCGCTCGTTTTCAGTCGCATAAATATAGGCAATAAGCAGGTGTTCGTATTTTTCAATAAGCCTTTTAACCTTTGTTTCTCTTTGGCTAATATAAGAACGGCGTAAAAAGATATAGCTATTTAAAAAAAAGGTTGCCATGAAAAAGAGGACGCTTGTGGTCAATAAAGCCAACTCAATATGTGATAAACCTTGAATAAAGGGAAGGCTTTGCGACATCGTTTTTAGACCTCTGGCTATGTCCATTTTAATGTCTATAAGTTGTTGTAGTTTGTCCATTTTATTGTGTGTAGTGCTAATAAATAATAGAAAAATAGGTTTTGGCAAGCAGTTTAGGAAATGGAATTTTAAAATTCCGTTTCCTAAACCATCACTTTGATACTAAGCCATAACAGCCGAGCCATTGGGCGATGCGTAGGCTTTATGCGCCAATTCTCTGTTCAGAATTCTTCTGATTCCGTTCTCAAGAGGTATCAAATCTCTGTTGAGCAAGGTTTTCATCTTTTCAATATTGGGTTGTCTTCTGGTCATATCGCCTTCTGGTAAAGCGGGTAGGTGTACAATTTTTGATTTTGACTGGGTCAAGCGGATGATGGTTTCTGCCAACTCTTTGATAGTGGTAATTTTATCATTGCCAATATTAAAAGTTTGGTTTTTAGCATCCTCCCGTTTCATCGCATTGATGCAGGCTTCGGTATTGTCATCAATGTAGCAAAATGTGCGGGTTTGAAGACCATCGCCGTAGAGTGTAATCGGCTCATTTTTCAGTGCCGCTTTGATGAATTTTGACATCACAAAATCGGTACTTTGCTTGGGTCCGTAGGTGTTGAAAAATCTAAAAATAGTATAATCCAAACCATGTTCTTGATGATAAGAACGGCAAAGCGACTCGCCAATATTTTTAACAATGGCGTAAGGCAAACGGGCATTTAAAGGGGTTGTTTCTTCATGTTGTGGCAGTTCAACAGGTTCGCCATACACTTCTGATGAAGATGAGAAAAACACCCGTTTTACCCCCGTATTTTTACACAATTCCAGTATGTTTCTAATGCCTTGAATGTCGTCCATAACCATTAAGGGATTATCTAAAGTTCTTTTTACACCGACTACTGCCGCATAATGAAAGACATAATCAAAATTGCGTGAGCATAAAATAGGCGTGATTTCAGCGTAGTTATTGACATCGCATTTGATAAAACGGCATCTGTCCGATTTGGGTACTTTTGATAGACTGCCTGTTAGTAAATTATCTACCAAAACGATAGAATTGTTAGGGTCAGTTAAGAGTCTGTCCGCAGTAGAGGAAGGTACAAAACCTGCACCTCCAGTGATAAGAATGTTTGCCATTTGAAGTAAGAAGTTTGAAAAATACCCTATTAAGTTTTGGTTACCCATAAGGTATTTAAATGTTAAAAATGTTGTTGCTGTAATATTTCGTGTGCAAGTGGGCATTTTTTTTTACAATAACCTTGTTAAAATGAACCACGTAGAGACGTTGCACTGCAACGTCTCTACAATTGCAGACGAAAAATTACAGCAACAAAATGTTTGTTTTTCTAATAAAATAGTGTAGTTGTTGTATGTTTTTTATATTATGGTGTAGTTGTATGTTTTTTTGATAAGTAGGTAAATGAAAATAAACGTTGTTTTAATTTTTTGCAAAAAGCTGACATTCAATACTTTATGAAATTCATCATTCATCATTTATAATTCATCATTACTTAAAATGGTGTAGTTGTATGTTTTTTATTTAAATTTAAACATTAATCCTGCATCATACACCCAACGATTAGTAGGTGTTTGCGTCAATTTATTTTTATACTTTTCATAACTCATACCCATTAATACGCGCCACTGACTATTGAAGCAATATTGGGTAGTGACATTTGTAACCCATGAATTGATGATAAAACTATCGAACTGGGGCGTTAGTAAATTATTAATATTTGACCCTTTAGCGACACCCAGACGGATAAAATTCTGTTGTTTTTTGAAGTATTTTTGATAGAAAAGAATATGGGTTAAGCCATTAGAGGTAAGGCTATTCACTTGACCGATATTGTATCCCATCCGATGCACGGCATTATCGAATACAATACCCCCCCTCAGTATTTTTACTGTTTGTTGGTCATTTAGCGTGAAAAAACGAAGCCCTGTTTCAAATTCTGTGTTGGGCAAGGCAAATAAAAAAAAGCTCGCACCATAGACATATTTCGGATAAGTGATGCCATCTGACACACCGCCTATTATCCACACATAAGCCTTTTTACCCATATAAGGATAGAGATTCAAAATAGCTTGTGTGCCGATTTTGTTGAAACGTGCGGCTCTATTTAAGCCCACACTATAGGTCATTTTTTTCAATCTATGAATGTATTCCAGTTCAAAAATTTGCCAATCCCGTTGGTCTGTTTTGAGTTTGTATTGGGTGTAATGGGCAAAAATTGTTTTGTTGAGACTTCTATTTTTAGCTTCTTGCCAAAGCGGAATCATAAGATTTTTTAAAGGGCGTACCCTTTTTTCAGCTTCGGCATACCGCTTCTGTTCGAGCAAACCCCAAGCATATTTTTGTAGAATCTGCACACTATCATCAAGTGTAAAAACCTTAACATTTGAAAGCTCTAACAGAGAAGCTGCCAGCGTATCTAATTTTCCCCATGCTTTAGTAGCTCTATAAAAATCCAACAAAGCTATTTGAGCAGGATAAAAATTGGGGTTTTTGTGTAAAATATAGTGAATTTCGATGCGCGCTGTTTCAAAATCATTGCGCCAACTGTTTAGTTTTGCTCTGTAAAGGCGATACTCTAAATTGCTGTCTTCGGCAAGACAGGCTAAATTGATAGACTGAATAGCAGAGTCCAATTGTTGACTATTCCCATATTGGCGTGCTTGATTAAAATAGATTTCTCCATTTTGAGCCGTTACACAATAGGGCAATAAAAGCATGATATATAGTAAAAATATACGCATTATTTTTGATTTTATATTAAAATTTTTATTCGTATAGGCGCATAGAGAGCCCGTAGCTTCGGCTTCAGCCGAACTCGTTTAAACGGCTTCAGCCGTTTTGGGCAAACACTTACTAATATTTAAACAGGTTCGACTAATTGCTACAACTTTGACAAAATTCTGCAACTTTGTCAAAGTTATCGCCATAAGCCGAACCTACGCTAAGCTCTCCGTTGCTGATAGACTAACTGATGTATCTGACCCAGCACCTCCTTGAGTTGTAAGGGTTTTAAGATATACGCATCTGCCCCGAGATTTAACGTGTTTGTAATAGATGTCTGTAAACCGATATTGGACAGCACAATAATAGGGATTGAACGCTTTGCTATATTGCGAATATAGCTAATAACCTCTGCGCCATTAGCGGCAGGCATCATCAAACCTGTTACCACCAAATCTGGGCTTTCCGCTTTAAACATTTGGATAGCGGATTTGCCATTATTAGCCGTTACAATGTCGTATCCCGCTCGGTTTAGGTAAATAGATAGGAGTTTTTGAACCATTGGTTCATGTTCTGCGATTAGAATTTTCATTTTGGTTAAGAATTATACAGGTGAAAGTTTTGGTTAATTCAAATTATTCTTCATATTTCGAGGGTGCTAGTTACCCCCCTCAGTATTCCCCTTTTAAAATCTCAAATTTTAGACGCACAATAAACTGATTATCAATAAGTTAGATATGTGACTAACCACGTCCTTTAGGTCGTGGGTAACGAACCAAGGTCTCTTTTGGCTTTAGCCACCTATCTTCGCAAAAAGTAAAAAGCTGAACGGCTAAAGCCTTAAAAATTGATATTTTCTGCCCACGCCCTAAAGGACGTGGTTAGTCATTATTCCTAACTAATTGATAATCAATTTTCTGCAAATCAATTAATCAACAACGACCTTACTGACCCATTTTTTTTGTGCCGTAGCAACCGTTACCGTATAAACACCAGAGGCTGTATTCAACATATTGATTGCGTAACGATTTAGCCCTTTTATGAAATTTTCTTTGCGGGTAAATACTGTTTGACCACTCGTGTTTGTTAGTAAAATATAAGCTGCGCTGTTGTCATTTAAATTAAAAACCACTTCCACTTTATGGGTTGCAGGATTCGGATAGACCACCAAACCTTCTTCGCCTACGTTGGGCAGAGCAACTTTTTTATTATTGAATTGAACATTTTCTAACGCCAATTCTATGTTGTTAGAAAACTCATTATTAAGCACATTAAAGACGATATGGGTCATGTCTTCGGCTTTGAGTGGCTCGCCCGTTTCATTTTGAAAATAGGTATATGGTATGTTATACGCCTGCATTTGAGGCAACAGATTAATCTGCGTTCTGTATTGTTTCGCCCAATCTTTGATAGAAGATTTTACTAAAATAATTTCGACACGACCAGTACCCTTTGCGTTGAAAGAGATATTGCTGTATTTCGACATATCTTGCTCTTTCCCAGTCGGTTTGAATGAACGAAACAAAGCAATATAATCTTTTGATACCCCTTTGATGTGCGGATTGCGTTCGAGTGCAACAAGTCCTCTGTTGTTCCTCAAAGGCTCGCCCACTTTTACATTAAAATTCTCAATTGTGGTCTTATTTTTATCATATTGAAGCCCCCAACTGCCATCTGAAAAATAAAGGACATCGTGTTCTTTAGATTTTGGGGTATAGGCATCAAAACCAATATTGAAAAGGTTGCCGACATACACGCCTTTTGTTTCTTCTAAATCCCCATTAAGGCTTATTTCTTGTATAAAATCAGTGGGAGCCAGAGTCTCTGTTTTCGTAATTTTACCACTAATAATCATCGTTTTAGCGGCAATTTTATTTTTAATAGTGAGCGTTAAAACACCGCTTGCATAATGTCCTTTTTGAACAAAGACATCAGGATATAGAGATGCCGTATTTGTTTTTAAAGTAAGTTGTGCTTCAAATTTTGACAGTATATCTTCCACAATCTTTTGCGCTAAATAGGGTGCTTCTGCCCATATTTGAAAATTGTAATACGTGCTTTTAGCAGGGTATTTGTCTATCCCCCAAAAACTTGTGAGGGTCGCTGTTTGTGCATCGTCTTTACTGATGGAGAAACAAATTGTGTATTCGATATTGTCCTTCGTTTTTTTGAGTTTTGACAATATAAAGGGTACATTATTGATATATTTTGTTTCAATATCCAACAAAGTAGAACCCGTCAAACGGTCGCACACAGATTTTGTATGGTTATAGACTTTGTCTTCGGTTTTGGTGGACAATATGGCGGCTATTCGTTTTTGCTTATTTTCATCAAAATAATCAACAGACAGCACTTTCAAAGCATTTGTCACCCCAATTAAATCCGTAGGCGATGATAAATAGGCTTTTACTGAGGGGGTGTAAAAAGGCTTTTCTGGAATATATTGCGCCAATTCTACGTCATTTCGAGTTGCCAAACCATTTTTAGGCTCTATATACTGGGATGATTTACTTAGATTTTCGCCTAATACTGAGGGGGGTGTCTTTGTCCGTTGAAAATTGCGCTGGGCTATGGCAGAAGCCAAACTGCCTTCGCTTTCCAAACCCGAATCAAGCCCCCCATCAACGCCACCCGCATTGACAGTAAACACACAGCTTGAGCAATTAACAAGCAAATTAGGGGCTGTGGAAACACAGAAAATAAGGTCATTAAAATCATCATCGCTGGTATTTATACCCCGCTGACTTTCTTCAAAACCAAATATCCTGGCTCCCAACTCATCGCACAATAAAACACTTTGTTTTTTAAATGGGTTAATATTGGAAAGATTGAGTTGTGGGGTTGAATAAAAAATGGTACTTGACGAATTAACTTGCCCATTGTTAAAACCATCCACAAGGAGTGCAAATCCGATACTTGTATTGGCAGCAAATTGACCCAAATAGACTTTATTGCCCGCCCGTAAAATGTTCTCCTCTTGACTGGCATTGGGCAATACAACCCTTAAAGATGTGGGTGGTATTGTCAAGGGCGTAGCCGTATTGTAGGTATAAAAAGCCAAAGTATGCTTTTGCAAAGAGCTTTCATTGAAAAATGTGACCCATACATCTGTGGCTTCACAAAGGTGAATATCACTGGGAACGCCTTGTGCAAGATAGGGGCTGTTGTAACGGGGTACAGGATAATTGTCGGGTAATGAAGCATGAATGCGATTGGCAAAGGCTATCGAAATAGCGTCATTTGGATTCACAAGGTAATCTGGTTTGCCATTGGGTTGAAACGTACCTAAATAAGTTAAATTGACTTGGGCGTATGTTAGTTGTGTTACGCTTATTGTTAATAGTAAAAATAGTGTAGTTAATCTGGACATGGTTTTTCTTAATGTTAAGTTGTGTAGTTAAATAAAGATAGTTGTGAACAATAGCACAAGATAGTATCATTGGACACTAAAAAAATTAACATATATATGTGAATTGACTAAATTAGGGGGTGAATTGATTAAACCAAACGTTAAATCAATTAAGGAGAGTTGAAAATCTGGACTTATACGGAGGTGATGCTTTCAACATTATAAAAGCACCCCTTAACAGCTTAAAGTCTAAGTATTTTTCTACACTATTTTCTGAAAAACAGCTATATTTGCCCTTGTTTGTAATAAAAACGTCTATTTTATGGAGAAAGAAACACCTATCAACGCTGAAAAAGGGTCTATTATCGGTTACGCACAGGCGGATTTTGCTACCTTGATAGCGGGAAATAAACTGTATATTGACCGAACAGACTATATCCGAAAAATAGAAAACGAGAGCAACACCAACCTCTTGTTTGTTCGCCCACGCCGTTTTGGGAAGTCCTTGTGGATGTCCATTCTCACCTATTACTATGGTGTGCAGTACAAAGAGCAATTCGCATCGCTTTTTGGGCATTTAGCCATAGGTAAAAACCCGACACCGCTTAGGAATACCTATATGCTTTTGACTTTTCAGTTTGCAGGGATTGATGTGGAAACGGAGGCTTCGACGTTTTATGGCTTTCGGCAGAATGTACTTGCTGGCATCTTAAAATGTATGAACGCTTACACGACTTATTTTTCGGAAGAAGAAAAAGCTAAAGTTGAAGACATAGATACGGCAGCCAATATGATGCAGATGTTTTTTACCCTTTATGAAAAGAAAAATATCCCGTACCCCATTTATATTTTGATAGACGAATACGACCAATTTACGAATGAATTGTTGGGTCTTGATACGGAAAGATTTCGGGCAATCGTTGGGATGTCGGGCTATGTTCGCAAGTATTTTGAAATGATAAAATATGCGGCAAATACAGGTCTTGTGAACCGTTTTTTTGCCACAGGCGTTTCGCCATTAACGGTTGATGCCTTAACGAGTGGCTTCAATATTACGTCAAGTTTGAGTCTTGAATACGATTTTCACGATTTAATGGGTTTTAAGGAATCGGAAGTGGTGTCTATTTTGCAACAA
>JAYUQN010000561.1:0-3663 GCA_043756725.1 Saprospiraceae bacterium | reverse complement strand
ATGGGTAAAAGCGATCCTCTGGCTTTCAACAATAACAAAGCGATGATGGATTTATTTACTAAAATGGGGATAAAATACAATTATATTGAAACAGAAGGGGCGCATACCTATTTGGTTTGGCGGCGGTATTTGCATGCGTTTGCTCAGAAGTTGTTTAAATAAGGTGAAAACACTGAGGGGTCATTTTGGTATAAAAATTATGCTTTTTTTATACCAAAATGACGCCAATCAAGTTAAAAGCCTAAGGCATTTCAATCCCTATGTGTTTCAAAGTAGGCAAATTCAAATTGCCAATAGGGAGTTTGTGCTTTTTCTGATAGGCAGTAGTAGCCAAGCCTACTTCTTTCGTGATTTCAGTAGTGGTAAAATTAGCTGGCAGAAAGCCTTCAGACTTTAGTTTATTTACCAATGCTTTAAGCAAAGTGTCATTTACTTTTTCTCGACATACCACTTCAAGCCATTCAAAATCGGGGCTATCGTTGGATTTTTGACAATAAGCATAGCAATGTCCTTTGATTGCGTTGGGCGGCTTTGGTGGATTGGGTGTTGGTAAAGAATCAATTTGTACTTTACTTGGCTCGAAGTTTCCTGCATTTTTAATAAAAGTAAAACGTGTACCAGATAGAACAAATCTCTCCATATACTTTTGATGAATCTCTGCGTCGCCAACAAATTTATTATTGACTTTAAGACTGTTGGGTCTTATATCTACTTCAATGTGATAGGGATAATTTTCGGGAATAAAACCATCTTTGACCAACTCATCTACAAGTGCTTTATCCCTATTCATCCCTGTAACAACTGTTTGTTCCGTTGGCATTGGCGCGGTTTTTTTCGTTTGTTCATCTATAACAGTCAAATGGATATTTTTACCTTGCATTACACTACCGTCTGACAGGGTGGTTTGTACGTCAAAAACTGTTTTTTTATAGCGTGTAGTATCGTCAAGTTTACTGGGTTCCTTTTCAGAATTGGTACGTGTAACGACAAGTAGAGGTTGTGGAAAAGTATCATTCTCTGTTTTGGACAAAGGTTTAACCCCCTCAGTAAAATGAACTTTTTCGGGCATTTTCACCTCATTTTTTACAAAAGACAAAGCGCAGAGCGCACCGACCAATAGGGCGGTTAGGATTATTTTTTCCATGATGGTGGATTGTTTAGTGCGTAATGGAAATAGGTTTTTTACCCGTCTTGACAGGGTGCTTTCTTTTTTATTGAAAGCTAAAGTCAAATAGGGTGGAAGAGTGCTATCAAAATGTTCTTGTAGGCGCACCAGTGCTTTGGCATAGCTCACCGCATCGTTTTGACAGAGGCGAACTGCTTTTTCATCACAGCGCATTTCACGCTCGGTACGAATGACAGTGGATAGCCACCACACGGCAGGATGGTGGTAAAAAACAACTTCGATTAGGGCTTGGATAAAATTGAGCAAATAATCGCGTTCGGCAATATGAATGAGTTCGTGCGCCAAAATAGCTTCTACTTCGGCAGAACTGAGCTTATTGACCATGCCAATGGGGATGAAAATGAGGGGTTTTAGCCAGCCGATGGTCAGTGGTATAACTGTCCAAGTGGAAGCTAATAATTTGATGGGGCGATTAATAGAAAGTTGTTGTTGAAAATGTCGTAATCGTATTTGCCAAAGGTCATCATCTAAAGGAATACCACCACGTTTTTGCCATTGGCGTAGGTGCATTAAACCAAAACTTAGTTTTATCCCAAAAAATAAAAGCCCAATAAACCACGTAATGCTGATTTCTGTCAGATGGGTATTGAAAAATAGGGTGGCTTTTTTTATCCAAATTGTAGTAAAAAAAATGCTTTCACTATTTTCACCGCCATAAAAAACTGTTTCAACAACGTCTTGTTGAGTAGAAATACCCCCCTCAGTATTTTTGCTATTTTGAGCCTTAAAAAGCATCACAAAAGTGGTGGCTGTTGTGAAAAATAAGCACAATAAGCAAGTGTATGCTAAGATATAGCGCAATTGAGCTGATTTATGCTTATAAATATGCAACAACAAAGCAGTTATAAAAGCCATAACACAACCTTGCCAGAGGGAGTGAACAAGTGTCCAGCCCAGAGCTTGAATGAGGGTTTCAGAAAATGGTATTTGCATGGTTTGTTTAGTTTGGTAGCTTCGGATTTATCCGAACCCGTTAAAACGGCTTTAGCCGTTCGTGACATTTATAAAACAACTCGCCAACGGCTAAAGCCGTCGAAACGAGTTCGGCTGAAGCCGAAGCTACGTTTTGGCTTCCATTTTTTCAATAAAAGCCTTTATTTGTGCCAAATCGTTCACATCCGTAGCGGTATTGCCTAAAGCCGACAGCACCAATTGCGATACCGAACCACCAAAAGCAGTATCTACCATCAGATTGAGCAAGCGACTTTGCACAAGGCTTTGGCTAACGGCAGCAGTGTAATTGTGGCTTTTCCAAAATCCCCTTTCCCGTTCCAGTAAGCCTTTTTCAAACATAACTTGCATGGTTTTCAGCGTTGTGGTGTACCCCACGTTGCGCTTGGCAGCCAATTCTTCGTTGACAAATTTGACGCTTGATGCGCCATGTGTCCAGAGTATTTGTAAAATTTCCAACTCAGCTTCAGTGGGTTTTACAAAATTTTGTTCATCCATGATGGTTCCTATCCTTTTAAAAATTTATTACGACAACTTTCGTGGACAAATTTATTACGAGTTTCGTCGTAATCCAAATTTTATTACGATTATTTTCGTTTTAAATTGAAAATTTATTTCAAAGCCCTATATTCCTTTTAAAAGCACACCCCAATTCGATGATAGAATCGGTCTTTGCAATACCCGCGATATTGTCAATTTTATCATACAAAATCTGCCGAATGTGTTCATGGTTTTTAGCCACAATACGCAAATAAAGCGTGTATGTTCCTGTGATATAATAGCACTCTGTCACTTCTGGAATATTTTTCAAAGCTTCAATAATGCGGGTAGAATCGTGGTCTTTTTCAAGCGTAATACCCGTAAAAGCTGCCCAATCATAGCCCATTTTTTTTTCATCTAACACGGGTTTTATGCCTTTCAAAATACCTTGTTCAGTCATTTTATTGACCCGTTGATGCACCATTGTGTTGGATATATTCAAGTTTGAGGCAATGACGGAATATGGCATTCTGCCATCAATGTCAAGCTGTTTCAGTATTTGAATATCGTGATTGTCTAAATTATACATGATTTTAAGGTATTTAAAAATTTAATTTGACTCAAAAATAGTAATAAAAAATGAATTTGACTTATTTGAATAAAATAAAAGTCAAATTTCTAAAAATATTTTTACCGTTGATAAAAAGGCGTTAATTTTGCATTTGTCATTCTGAGCGCAGCGAAAGAATCTGAATTTCAGTGGAAATGACTTATTCAGATTCTTTCGCTGCGCTCAGAATGACAATAATAAAATGATTACGATAATTTTAAAAAAATATATCATGACACATCTAATGGAAACAAGTATCGCCCACAGCAAAGCACAGGAGCTGATTGACAAAGAACACAAATATGGCGCGCACAATTATCACCCACTCCCCGTTGTTTTAGAACGTGGCAAAGGCGTTTTTGTATGGGACGTTGAGGGTAAAAAATACTTCGATTTTCTGTCTGCCTATTCAGCAGTCAATCAAGGGCATTGTCAT
>JAYUQN010000560.1:0-3665 GCA_043756725.1 Saprospiraceae bacterium | reverse complement strand
CGTCACTTTCAAATCTATGTTTATCATGGATTTCAATGAAAGAAACTTGCGTCAAAGTGACATTACCTTGCTCAGTCGTTTTCAAGCCGATAGCAGCGATAGCAAATATGCAAAAAATGGCTACTATTTGGAAGCCCTGCCTTATCAATATTACGACCGCACCTACAAGCAGTTATCATTTTATAATGAAATTTATAATACCGAAAAATACAGTACCGACGATTTTTTACTCAGCTATTCTATTGAAAAAGCCAATGCGCAACCCAACGACTTGTCAAAAGCTATAGGACATAAACGGTATAAGCCTGCTGCTTTTATGCCCAATTTGGTGTCAATGGATATTACCAATCTCGAATCGGGCAATTACCGTCTTGTCGTGTCCCTTCGCAACCGAAGCAATGAACTTCTAAGTCAAAAAGAAGTGTTTTTTCAACGTGGTAATGCGGCTGTTGAAATCAATGTGGATACCATTTCTGCTGATGCTTTGCAAAAAGAGTTTGTTGCTGAAATGGATGACCAGCAACTCAAATTTAGTTTAAAAGCCATCGGTATGAATTTGCCCGATACAGAAACGGCAACTTATAAAGACATGATGGGCGGCATAGATAAAGAAGCCAAACAACGTTTTCTTTTCAAATATTGGGCTAAAAAGAACCCTACTTTGCCCGAGCAAGCGCATGACGAATACATGATGGTGGCGCGTGCTGTGGATAAAACCTACAATAACGGCTATGGTTATGGTTTTGAAACGGATAGAGGGCGCGTTTTCCTCCGCTACGGGCGTCCTGATGATGTGGTGACGGTTGAAAATGAAGCCAATGCGCCGCCTTATGAAGTGTGGGTTTATTACAAAGTGGCGCGCACCGACCAAACGAATGTAAAATTCCTTTTTTACAATCCCAAATTGGTGCTCAATGGTTTCACTTTACTTCATTCTACTTGTCGGGGTGAAATCAATAACCCCCGTTGGCAGCATGAGTTGTATAAAAATATTCCGAATGAATTGATTGGCGGCAGTGTGGATGGGCGTGAGGTGAAACAGGGAATCAATAGGAGAGCGGAGCAAATTTTTAATGATAATTAAAGCCTATAAATGTCTGCCATTACTTTCACACCCCTAAAGCGTTTGACCCCCGTAGAATTTTTAGATTTCACCCTCCTCAATCAAGGGCTAATCTGTGAAATGAACACCAATGGTCGTATCATTTTGAAAACACCTAATGGTAAAAAATATGCCCGCCTCGTTGAAAAAATACTTAAAACCTTGCACGATTGGAACAGCCGCGCCGAAGAAGGCGTGGTTTTAGACAGCCACACAGGCTATATTTTGCCCAATGGTGCTATTCGACATCCTGCCATTTCATGGATAAAAGCACACAAAGCCGCTTCTCAAACCGAGTATTTGCTTGAAACCGTTCCCGATTTTTTCATTGAGTTTTTGACAGAATCCGACACCATGAACGCCCTCAAAATGCGGATGAAAGAGTATATGCTCAATGGGGCACATCTCGGTTGGTTATTAGATAAGGACAATGACACAATCCATATTTTTAATATTGATGGCTCGGAAGAAATTGTAGAAGGTTTCTTCCATGGGAATCCATTGGGAAAAAGCACCCTTTCGGGCGGCGCTATACTGAGGGGGTATGAATTAACGTTTTAAAAATGTGTGGAACACTTCTTGCTAATATATTACCGTTAAAATTATGTTTTTTCACCTAAAAAGGACGCCATTATGTTGAAACAAATATTTACAATTCTTTTATTTTCAATCTTTTACATATCTGGTTTTTCTCAAAACCTTTATGATGCTAAAACCATTAAAGAGATTCGCTTAACTTTCCTGCGCAGCGATTGGAGCAAGTTTATGGACTCTGTGAAACAAGCGGGTAAGGAGGCACGGCTCAAAGGAACGCTGCAAATAGACGGGCAAACTTACGCCAACGTCGGTGTGCGCTACAAAGGCAATTCGTCTTATTTTGGTTCGGTGAAAAAAGGAATTGCCAAATTGCCTTTGAACATCAAATTGGATAAAAAACAGAAAATTGAGAGCAAATTTGAAGCATTGAAACTCAGCAATGTCAATCGCGATGCCAGTTTTATCAGAGAAGCTTTGTCTTACGAAATTGTGCGAACTTATATGCCTGCACCCCAATGCAATTTTGCAAAGGTGTATGTCAATGATAAACTGTTGGGGCTTTACAGCAATGTGGAAGCCATCAGTGAAAAATTTTTGAAAAACCACTATGAAACCGTAACGCCAAAAGGCACTGAAATTGCCAGCAAATCGCCCAATCCCAAAGATGAAGATATGTGGTTGGTGAAATGTGACCCTGAATGGACTGCCGAAGAGCCTAAAAACTGCCCCAAAAGCGATAAAGCCTCGTTGATGTATTTGGGCGAAGACTCAACCTGTTATCAGCCTTTATATGAAATGGATAAAGAAGGCAATTGGCGAGAATTTATCCGTTTTGTGAAAATATTGAACCAAGAACCCGATAAAATTGAACGCTATTTGAATGTTGACCAAACGCTGTGGATGCTGGCTTTGAACAATGTTATGGTCAATTTAGACAGCTATTCAGGGCTTTTTTGCCACAATTACTACCTTATGCGGGGTGCAGATGGACGTTTCACGCCGCTGATTTGGGATTTGAACATGTCTTTCGGCGGTTTTGCTTTCGACGGCATCAACAACGCCCCCCTCAGTACAGAGCCGCTTCAAATGCTTTCACCGATGTTGCACAGTGAAAACCTAAAGCGTCCTTTAATATCTCAATTGTTGAAAATACCGATGTATCAGAAAGTCTATTTGGCACATATCAAAACCATTTTGAACGATTGGTTTGTGAACGACAAATACCTGCAAAAGGCGAAAGAAATGGCGCAATTGATAGAAACGAGTGTAGAAGCCGATAAAAACAAACACTATTCATTTCAAGATTTTAAAAATAATTTGACCCAAACCGTAGGCAGTGGCGTTGACAAAGTGATAGGCATAGAAGAGCTGATGAAACAAAGAACGCATTTTTTGAAAAACCATCCGCTGCTACAAAAAGTTGCCCCTAAAATTGAAGGCGTACCGACCCCCTCCGTCATTTCAGAAAAACAGAGTGTAAAAATCAAAGTGACAGGTGCCACAAGGGTTTGGTTGCTTGTACGAAACAGTTTGACGCAACCCTACCGCTACCTCCCCATGGCTGATGATGGACAACACAACGACGACACAGCCAACGATGGCGTATGGGGTGTGGTTTTCGATAAAAAATCAGCAACGGTGCAGTATTATATTTTAGCTGAAAATGAGGAAGCGGTGGAGACTTTTCCGAGCCGTGCGGGGTTGGATTTTTTGGAGATTAAGTAAGTTTTTTCTATGGTTTAGTGCATGGCTTAGTAAATAGAATTTTATTTTTTTGAAAAAGTAAAATTCTATCTACTAAACCATTGCTAAAAACGTTCCAATATTATTTTTATATATTTAGCGTTCCCTACCTTTTTCATAGTATTTTTAAGTTGGACCCACTTTTTTTAAGCACAAAAAAGCCTTTAAATATTTCATATTACAGTATATATATATATATATATAATTTTAATAATTAATCTTTTATGATATTTATATCCTTCAATAGCACTTTTCTGAACCCACCAAGCCCCAAAAAGGGGTA
>JAYUQN010000559.1:0-3670 GCA_043756725.1 Saprospiraceae bacterium | reverse complement strand
CGGCTATTTTTGCAACATCATTTATAATTATAGGTAATGAGGTAATGGCTAATGAGTAATCGGTAATGCGTAATCATTCATTAGCGATTACCCATTACTCATTACTCATTACTCATTACTCATTACTCATTACTCATTACTCATTACTCATTGAATAAAGATATTGGTTTTTGGGATGGCCTCTCACTCGGTAGTAACCGATGGGAGGCTTCTCAATTTGGCTAATTTTTTATAATTTTACCCCCCTCTCCGTAGGAGTCCTTTCCGTAGGAATCCCTTTGGGAATGGACAGTATTTTCAACATTTTAAGTAAAAAATCATGAAAACCGCTCTTTTTTCTTTTATTTTTTGCCTTTTCCTTTTCAGTTGTGGTAAAAATGAAACGGAGACTTTATCGCTCACTGGCAAAGACTATTACCCTTTGGCTATTGGTAAAACGATGACCTACGATTTAGACTCCATCATTTACGACCCCATTCTTACTGGTGGTGTAAAAATAGATACAACCCACTGGCAATTTCGGGAAATCGTGAAAGATACTTTTAGAGACAATGAAGGTATTTTACAGTACAAAATTGACCATTTAGAACGGTTACGAAGCAAAATAGATTGGAAAATTGTAAAAGTTGTAACGGAAGCTTTCAGCCAAACCCACGCCTTGCGGCAAGAAGACAACCTGCGTTTTATCAAATTCCCATTGGGTTTTGGAGAAAATACGAAATGGAACAGTGCCATTTTCAATGATTCCGCTAAAATTATCATAGCGGGTGAAACGCTCGATTTGTTTTCAAAAAAATGGACATCTGCAATTGTTTCATTCGGAAAAAAAGAAACTATCGGTACTAAAACGTTCAACGATGTTTTAACCGTTTTGTCCCAAACTGACCCTAAAATTTTGACTGAAAAGCGGTATTTGCTTGAAAAATACGCTAAAAACATAGGGCTTGTCTATCGAGAATACCATATTTTAGATACTCAAAAATTGGATGCCGCCGTAGCTTGGGAAAAAAAAGCAGAGAAAGGGGCGATTGTGATTCAAAAGTTTATAGAGTAGGTCAAACAAGATTTACGAAATCTTTTACATGCGAGCGTTGATGAGTCATACAAGATTTACGAAATCTTCGAGATTTCGTAAATCTGCGCACTTTACAATATGACTCATCAACGCTCGAATATATAAGATTTCGTAAATCTGCGGCTCTTATTGCAAAGCCTTTTTCAATTCACGAACAATTGTACACCTACAAAATGCAAAACCAATATCAATAAACCCACAATTATCCGATACCAACCAAATATTTTGAAACCATGTTTTGTCAAATAACCGATAAAGGTTTTTATGGCAATCAAAGCCACAACAAAAGCGACAATATTACCCAAAATAAGTATCAAAATCTGCTCATTACTGAGGGGGGGTATCACACCCGCCGAAACGCCTTTATAAAACTCATAACCGTCTTTCAAAGTAGCCGCTGCCATTGTGGGAACGGCTAAAAGAAATGAAAACTCTGCAGCTCTTTGACGGTTGAGGTTTTGTGTCAAACCGCCGATGATAGTAGCTGCCGAGCGAGATAAGCCCGGTAATATCATAGCCAATACTTGAAAACAGCCTACGATGATGGCATTTTTATAGGAAATATCTTCCTTTGGCACATCCGATGTTTCATTTTTTTCAAACCATTTATCTATAAAAAGCAAAACAATACCACCCAAAAGCAATATAGCAGCAATCACCAAAGGTTTTTCTAAAATCTCTTTCACGTGTTTGTAAAACAGCATACCAAATACAGCAGCAGGTGCAAACGCTGCCGCCAATTTCAGATAAATATCAAAACTTTGAAAAAAGCGTTTCCAAAATAAGACAACTACTGAAAGTATCGCGCCCAGTTGTATCACTATTTCAAACAGTTTAGTAAAATCATCGCCTGAAATGCCCATCAGGGAAGAGACGATGACCATGTGACCAGTTGAAGAAACAGGTAGAAACTCCGTCAATCCTTCGACAATAGCGATGATAATGGCTTGTAGGTAAGTCATAATTTTTTTTTATTGAGTTTGTCTCAAAAAGCTTTAGGGGTAACAGTGGTTTAGGAAACGGAATTTGATGATTTTTTGATGGATTTAATTTTTTTTGTAAAAAAATTAAATCCATCAAAAAATCATCAAATTCCATTTCCTAAACCGCCTTGTTCCCGTATCTTTTCAGACATCCTCAGTATGTTACACTTCCGATGTCGGATTCTTTTTAAAAATAGCATAAATTTCAACGCCCAGACCCAATAAAATCAAGAAAGGCGCAACGATGATACGCAAAGGGCTGTAAATGATGCTTTCATCCCAAACATCGGGTGAAGGCATAGAACCACCCGACATAAGCACATAACCTACTGCCATAATGGCAATGCCAATCAACATCCATTTAAAATTTTCACGTCCGAAAACGAGCTTATCATTTTGAGTGCCGACGACAGACGAACGGGAAGGGCGCACAGGCGCAGACCTTTGTGTGGTGGTAGTCGTTTCAGGTCTTTGAGCAGGTCTTTGCTGCTGTTTATTAGGCTTTGCCATATTTTTTAATAAAAAATTTAATAGATAATATAATGAGTTATCAGTTGTCAGTTATCAGTTGTCAGTTTTTTAGTCATAAACTAACAACTGACAACTTGTTTAATACAAATCATCTAAGCGCATTCGCAGATATTTTTTCACCACATAATAGGTGCTAATCCAACTGATTAAAACGCCAAGCGCTATCAAACCCAACGCGCCGCCCAAAAATACGGGACTTTTTAATAAAATATTGAAATCGGGATAAGATTTTTGTACAAAAAACCATAAGCCTCCTATCATTGTTAAAGCCAAAAGTGCACTGATAACACCATTCCAAATCCCTTTGCGGATATAAGGGCGCGTGATAAAACCCCAAGATGCGCCGACCAATTCCATATTTTTAATGGTGAAACGGTCGGAATAAAGGTTCAAACGGATGGTATTGTGTATTAAAGTCATAGCCACAAGGATAAAAATAAAGGCTAAAGCGAAGGCAAAAAATGCTATTTTTTCAATTGTTTTAGACACTTCACCAATCAAGCCTTCGTCCATATAGACATCATTGACAGAAATATTATCCAAAAGGCGTTGTGTTATAGCCGTAATACTATCGGGAACTAAACGGTCAGCTTTCAAACTGACTGAAAACGCATCATAAAAGGGCAAGGGCATTTCTGAATTTATCAAATCATTGCCTAAACTTTGGCGCATCATATCTGCGGCTTCCTCTTTAGGCACAAAGCGACACGATTCTGCTTTCACAAAATCTGCTTTGGGCAAGTCGTGCCGAAGGGTTTCCAATGCGGAAGAGTCAGCCCCTTCTTTTATTTCTATCAACATCGTTATTTTATCCTGTTGCAAAGCTGTTTGTTGTTTCACAAACAGCAAAGCCGTTCCAAAAAAACCTAATAAAAACAAAACTAAGGCAACGCTCAAAATAGAATAAAAATAATTTGTCTTCCTTTTCAATCCCATATTGGTTATAAGTAATGAGTAATGAGTAATCGGTAATCGGTAATGGGTAATGGGTAATCGCTAATGAATGATTACGCATTACCGATTACTCATTAGCCATTACCTCATTACCTATAATTATAAATGATGTTGCAAAAATAGCCGA
>JAYUQN010000558.1:0-3672 GCA_043756725.1 Saprospiraceae bacterium | reverse complement strand
GCTGCGACAGCATAGTGACAACCAATTTGACAGTCAATCCCCGCTATGCTCGCACACAAAACATCTCTATTTGTCCATCTGGAAGTTTTGCAATAGGCAATAAAACATATACACAAGCAGGCACTTATCGCGATACTTTCCGCACCATACAGCGTTGTGATAGCATCATCACAACGGTTTTAACGATACAAAATACGGCAATTCGGACGCAAATAGTGTCACTTTGCAATGGGCAATCGTTAAAAATTGGTACGAAAACTTATACCCAAACAGGGATTTTTCGGGATACATTCCGTGCCATTTCGGGTTGCGACAGCATCGTCATAACCGATTTGACGGTGAATAAATCGTCTTTTAAAACACAAAATTTGACAATTTGTCAAGGTGAAATGATAAAAGTGGGTACTAAAATCTATGCTCAAAATGGCACTTTTACAGATACTTTGAAAAATTTCACCAATTGCGATAGCATTATTACAACAAATTTGACGATGATACCCCCCCTCAGTATTTCACAAAATTTGAGCATTTGTCAAGGCGATTTTATTAAAATTGGCATTAAAACCTATAACCAAACAGGCATTTTTAAGGATACTTTAAAAGCTGCATCGGGTTGTGATAGCATTGTCACGACCAATTTGACGGTAAATCCGACTTATTCAAAATCTCAAAATTTAGCGATTTGTGAAGGCGGTTCTGTCAAGGTTGGAAGCAAAACTTATATGCAAACTGGAATTTTTATAGATACTTTGAAAACGATAAGAGGCTGCGACAGCGTGATAACAACCTCTTTGACGGTCAATTTAATTTCAAGAAAAACGCAAAGTTTCACGATTTGCAAGGATAATTTTATCAAAGTCGGTACTAAAAACTACACGCAATCGGGCGTTTTTACGGATATTTTGAAAACGATTGCGGGTTGTGATAGCATTATCACAACAAATTTGACAGTGATACCCCCCCTCAGTATTTCACAAAATTTGATGGTTTGCGAAGGCGATTTTATAAAAATTGGGATTAAGACGCATAATAAAACAGGTATTTTTAAGGATACTTTACGAGCCGTTTCTGGCTGTGATAGTATTGTAACGACCAATTTGACAGTGAATCCCCGCTACAACCGCACGCAAAACGTTTCTATATGTCCAACAGGAAGTTATACTATAAATTTTAAAACCTACACGCAAGCAGGAACTTATCGCGACACACTTTTCAGCACACAGCATTGTGACAGCATCGTCACAACCGTTTTAAGCATACAAAGCACCGTAACGTTTACCCAAGATATATCGTTTTGCAATGGCAATTCTTTGAAAATAGGTTCTAAAATATATACCCGCACGGGCACATATAGAGATACACTGCGTGCTTTTTTTGGCTGCGACAGTATTGTTGTTACCAATTTGACAGTCAATTTCCCGAGTGTTGAAACGCTGAACGCGACAATTTGTCAAGGTGAATTTTTCAAAGTAGGTACTAAAATATACACACAAAGCGGGACTTATACCGATATTTTGAAAAATTTCAATAATTGCGACAGCGTTATTACGACCAAATTGACGGTGATACCCCCCCTCAGTAAATCGCAAAATTTGACCATCTGCCAAGGCGATTTTATCAAAATTGGACTTAAAACTTATAACAGAACAGGCGTTTTCAAGGATACTTTAAAAGCTATATCGGGTTGTGATAGTATTGTCACGACGAATTTGACGGTCAATGCGACCTATTCAAAATCTCAAAATTTAGCGATTTGTGAAGGCAGTTCTGTGAAAGTAGGCAATAAAGCCTATATAAAAACAGGCATTTTCACCGATACTTTGAAAACCATAACGGGTTGCGATAGTATCATCACGACCAATTTGGCGGTTTATTCTGTTTTTGTTAGCTCTCAAAGTTTAGTGCTTTGCGAAGGCAGTTTTATAAAAGTGGGCAATAAAACCTATACTAAAAGTGGCATTTTTACCGATACGTTGACATCAAAAACGGGTTGCGACAGCATCGTTTTAACTATTTTAAGGGTCAATCCCTTGATTTCACGCACTCAAACAGTTACGATTTGCCCCACAACTTCTTTGAAAATCGGCACTCATACTTATACTAAAACAGGCACTTATCGGGATACTTTACGCAACTTTTTGGGCTGCGATAGCATCGTCACGACCGTTTTAAACGTGCAACTTGTGGTAGCCAGCACTCAGACGGTAACGCTTTGTAAAGGAGAATCTCTCAGAATTGGGGCACGAACATATACGCAAACAGGCATTTATCGCGATACTTTACGAACCCTAACAGGTTGCGATAGCCTTGTGACCACCGATTTGACCATCAATACTGTTATTTTAAAAAGCCAAAATATCACTATTTGCGAAGGCGAATTTGTGAAATCAGGTACGCGTATTTATCTGCAATCTGGTATTTTCAAAGATACGCTGCGAGCACTTGCGGGTTGCGATAGCATTGTTACGACTAATTTAACGGTGATGCCTTTGCCCATACAGCGCATTGACACAACGCTGTGTGGCAATAAAAACTTAGTGATTAATGGTAAAACCTATTCGCAAACAGGTTTTTTTAAAGAATCTATAAGCCGAATTGGTAAATGCGACAGTGTTGTGCAAATTTCACTCACTATACAACCTTTGAGCTTGAAACGCAACGATATTACACTTTGTCCGAATGATACGATTATCATCAATGGACGGGTTTTGAAACAAGCAGGTTTGTATAGAGATACCATTGCTTCGGCAACGGGTTGTCCACACATTGTAGAATCGAATGTTCAAAACTCTCGTTTGCGGGTCAATGCAGGAGCAGATATTACGATTGAAATAGGTGATAGCACCCGATTATCGCCAGCTATACCAACGGGAACGAATGTTTTATGGCACTGGAAAGCCAACAAAGCATTGAGTTGTGTGAATTGCCCCAATCCGATAGCCAAACCGCTTGAATCCACAACATTTAGCGTGGAAGCCACCGATACGGCAAGCGATTGCACGGTACGAGATGATATAAGAGTGGTTGTAAAATCGTGTACCAGTTTGTTTCTTCCGACCAGTTTCAGCCCGAATGATGATGGGCATAACGATTATTTCACCATTTTTGCAGCAGGTTGTGTGCTTTCTGTGAAAAAAATGATGGTTTTCAACCGTTGGGGTGCTTTGATTTTTTCAAAAGATAATTTTCTACCCAATAACGAACAAGACGGTTGGGATGGAACGTTTCAAGGAAAACCCTTGCCTTCCGATGTTTATACGTATTTGATTGAGTTGGAATTGGGTAATGGTAAAACAGAAAAGGTTTGGGGAGATGTGACTTTAATGAAGTAGGACATTGTTCGTAAAAGCCATACCATTAAGCCCATACTTTGCGTAAAAAACGCAACCAATTGCCATTAAAAATATTCTCAATATCTTCTTGTTTATAACCTCTTTTTGAAAGAAGGGGTCGGAGATTTTGCAAGTCTGCAATTGTATCCATATCATAAGGCGATTGCTCTGTGCCGTACATGCCGTCTAAATCACTCCCAATGGCTATGTGCTTACTGTTGCCCGCTATTTGACAAATATGGTCATAATGGTCAATGAGCGTTTCAAGATTTACCCCTTTTGACTGAGGGGTTGAAAAACCTCTTATCCAATTAGGGGTAAGCATCCAGGCGTCTAAAAC
>JAYUQN010000557.1:0-3675 GCA_043756725.1 Saprospiraceae bacterium | reverse complement strand
GACAAAGATTTGTCCTTCCGTGATGCAAAAGGATTTGACGAAAAACATTTAAAAATGCTGCTCATTCCGTATTTGAGTTTGTCGTCTTCGCATTATGTGAAAAGCGAACCCGAATGGGAAAATGGCTATATTGATATTCTTCTTTTGAAACGCGCCAATGCAACGACAAAATACAATTTTGCCATTGAGTTGAAATACGTTAAAAAAGGTGATTTAGACAAAATGGTGCAGAAAGCAGACGGTACAAAAGAGAAATTGACAGACAAAGTGGAGCGCGAAGCACGCATACAATTGACGAACTATCTACAAACAGAGGATGCCAAACGGATTCCAAATCTTAAAGCGTGGCTCATCATACTCGTGGGGCGCGAGTGGAAAGTTGTGGAGGAAATACCTGTTTAATACGTGATTTTGGTGTTTATACTGAGGGGGGGTAACACATCTTCAACCCTTTTCAACCCAACTTAAAAAAGGCGACACTTTTAAGCGCGGCACAAGGGCTTTTTCGGGTGTTGGCACCGTTAAATGCACAACGATTCTTTGATTGAAATAGGTTTCAATCTCTTTAATTGCTTTTCTATTGATAATCATTTGGCGGCTAATTCGATAAAATTCATCAGGCGAAATCACATTTTCAATGTCATCAAGTGTTTTAAAAACAGGGTGCTTTTCGCCTTTGAAATTATACAAATAAGCGGTTTCATTTTCTAAATAGACAAAAGCAATGTCACCTACTAAAACGGGATATATTTTTTCTCGGAAGCGAATTAAGAAACTGGTTTGGTAGGTCGGTTTTTGTGTCAAGACATCTCTAAAGTTCAAGGTATGAGCTGTAAAACGCCCTTTTAACGCTTCAACTTTAGCAATCGTTTGTCGAATATCCATAGCACTAAATGGCTTGACGATAAAGTCAATGCCGTGATGTTTAAACGCTTTTAATGTATATTCATCATAAGATGTGCAAAACACAATCGGTAAATTGACTGATATTTTATCGAATATTTCAAAACATTGTCCATCTGACAGTTGAATATCCATAAAAACCACATCTAAATCTTGCTGATGCTGGCGTAAATAAGGCACAGCCGTTTCAATGCTGTCACACATAGACACGACACTATAAGTCGGATGCCATTCAATAAATTCTTTGAGCAACAGGGCTGTTTTGTGCTCGTCTTCTACAATGAGGATTTTCATTTGTTTTAATAATTTTGGTAGTGGAACAATCTGTAAACTAATGATGAACAGCAATTTCTAATGTAAGATGTACCCGAGGTTTTCGTAGAGACGTTGCAGTGCAACGTCTTAGTTTGTGGTCAAAAACCGACTAAAGCCAAGACGTTGCAGTGCAACGTCTCTACGGAAACCTCGGGTACATTTTACATTAGAAACTGCTGAATGCTGAATGATGAATATTTTAACTAATTGAAAGTCAATTTTTTACAAAAATACTGAGGGGGTGCTGATTTCAGAATTTGCTTCGCAAATTCATCATTCTTCGTTACTTAAAATAACTTTAGGGTCGTTGAATAATTCGTTTCATTTTTTTCTATCTGTATACCGCGCACGATACCCTCTAAAGCATAACGTTTTTTTAAATTTTGAATACCGATGCCAAATGATTCATTTTTCAAGGCTTTAGGTTGATAATTATTTGAAATAGTCAAACTTTTAGAGTTTTTTTGATACAAACGAATATACAAAGGTTTGGCTTCTGAAACAATATTGTGCTTAATACAATTTTCAGCAAGCAGTTGTAATGAAAAAGCGGGCAGATGGTACGCTAAGGATTCATCAGACACCTGTACATCCACAAAAATAGCATTTTCTTGACGTAAGCCCATTAAAAACATGTAAGCATTAAAAAAATCCAATTCTTCTCGAAGCGACACCGTTCCTTTATCTGTTTTTAAGGTTCGATTATAGACATCCGCCAATTTTATAATAAAGGCTTCAGTCCGAGTATCTTTTGACCGCACCATTGCTTGCAAAACCGTTAAGCAATTGAATAAAAAGTGCGGATTGATTTGTTGAAGCAATAGATTAAATTGGGCTTTGGCATTTTCATTTTCTAACTTGATATTGTCTATTTTAATCTTTTTGCGCTCTGCGGCAGATTTAATACTTTCCAATAAGGCTATTAGAATAGGAATGTTGAGCGTAAAGCGCACAGCAGGTATCCATTTATGAGGATTTGCAAATTGTTTTGTAAAATGAAAAAAAATATTTTCCAAAAATACGTAAACAAGAATAATTAGACACCCAAGAATATACGCAATTAACCACCTAATCGGTTTATTGTAAACGGTAGAATAAACTATTTTTTGAATCAACACTAAAAGTATTAATTGAAGGAATCCTGTAAACAACCAATACCTCAGCGCATCTTGAAAAGATTGATAGGGTATTTTGAAAGCAAATAGAGTAAGAATAGGCATCAATACGGGATAGATGTAGGGCAAATATTTTTCTATATTTGATAAAAAATGACGCCGATAACGTGCGAATGACATGTTTAAAATAATTTTATGGTCGTTGTATAAGTTGATTCCTCTTTTTCTATCAATACCCCATTGTCTATACCTTCGAGCGCATAGCGCATTTCTAAATGCTCAATATCAATACCAAAAGATTTAGGCACTGCTCTTCGCTGATAATTATTAGTTATCGTGATGCTTTGAGCGTTTTTTTGAAAGATGCGAATGTGCAAAGGCTGGCTTTCTGAAAATTCATTGTGTTTGAAACAGTTATCACCCAACAATTGCAAGGCGAAAACAGGTAATTGATAGTCAAGCGATGCCTCCGTTACGTCTATTTCAAAAGAAACAGCCGCTTCACGCCCATACCGCATTAAGTACATATACTTCTGTAAAAGCGCTAATTCTTCTCGTAAACTAACGACATTTCTATCTTTTGTTAATGTTTGGCGATACACGTTTGCCAATTTCAAAATATATTCCTCTGTTTGGGGGTCAACTGCCCTTACCATCGTTTGTAAGGTCGTTAAGCATTGAAATAAAAATTCGGGATTGACTTGTTCTCTTAAGAGCTTAAATTTTGTTTCAATGTTTTCGGCTTGTAGGTTTAAGTTTTCTATTTGCGCTATTTCCCGTGCTTTTGTCCATTTAATACTTTCTATTATAATGGTCGCAACAACGGCAATTAAACATAGGTTCCTAACTAAATCCCAAGGCTTAAGTCCTGAAAAGCTGGTAATCATGTGAAGGACATAATAATCAAAACTGACATAAGCAATGTTATAAATAGTTATGCCTATAAGCACATATCCATATTTCAACAGCTTATTTCCAGAGAGCTTTAGCAACAACCATTCAATCCAATGCCACAAACCCACAAGAACAAAAATATAGACTATACTACGGAGTGCAAGACCCGGTTTGAAGAATAAATTGTTCATTATTATAGAGATGACAGTGATTATAAATGCAAATAGATAAGGTGCGTAGTTTTTCGTTTTTTTCATTTAAAAACATTAAAAAAATAAATTATGTAAGTTTAGCTAAGAGCAAAGATGATAAATGAATGGCGAAAAAAAATGTAAAATATCGTTTTTTATTTTTTTGTGCTGTGATACTCTTGTGAAACTTTCAAAACATCTTTGCATTAAAGATTCAATATTTCATCACAAAATCTTAAAAAAAATGTACAAACTAT
>JAYUQN010000556.1:0-3680 GCA_043756725.1 Saprospiraceae bacterium | reverse complement strand
TAACGGTATAAGTGCCCGCACTTGTGATATTGGTAATACTGGCGGTTGTAGCCCCATTCGACCATGCGTAAGTAGAACCACCCGAAGCCGTTAAATTGACTTTATCGCCTTGACAAAATGTTGTTGGACCAGAAGCAGCTATTAGCGCAGGTGTTCCTAATGAAACAGAGACAATTTGAGAAGCGATTGCAGAACATGCCCCATTCGATACGGTCACGGTATAAGTCCCTGCTGCTGTTACATTTGAAAGCATTGCCGTTGTTGCGCCCGTTGACCATTTGTAAGCATTGCCGCCAGAAGCTGTTAAATTGACGCTTCCCCCCGTGCAAAGCGTTGTTGTACCCGAAGGTGTAATAACGGCTGTCAGCGCATTTGCCCCCACAGTTATGGTATTTGAAACCGTTTTACAACCGTTGGCATCTGTTGCGGTCACGGTATAATTGCCGGGTAAAAGATTGTTCGCCGTTTGCGTGGTGACGCCATTACTCCATGCGTAGGTATAAGGAGCCGCGCCCCCTGCTGTGGCAACTGTCGCGCTACCTGTTGCACTGTTGGCGCAATTTGCCTTAGTTACTGAGGGGGTCAAAGTTGCTGTAACACAAGAAACCCTTGCTTCTGACAACGACAAAGTCCCTCTGCCCGCATTGTCACGGGATTGATTACCTGTTTTATCCACACAATTGCCCGCTGCATAAAAAGAGACTGTGCCCGAACCTGCTGCTGGTGCTGTCCATGTCATTTTGTGGGCATTGGTAGATAAAACAGCTTTATGCTCCACATAAGTTCTGCCCGTCAAGGCTGTCGCATTGATATTAGCTGGAAAGCCACTCCAAGTACCTGCTTGGGCATTAGCTGACCCCATAACAGCTACCATCTGAAAACCATAACCTACTGGGCTTGTCGCCGCGTTTATTGTCAATCTTAAATCGTAGGCTTTGCCACCGACATAAGCTGAAATAGGCGTAGTTGTACCGACTTCAAAAATCTGAATTGTGCACGTAACTGTGCCAAAAGAACCCCCACTGTGGCAATTACCGCAAGAGCCACTGTCAAAAGTTGCACCTGTATAACGTTGTCCATTTGTAGCAGGTCCACCGCTATTGCTTGAAAGGGAGAGCCATGAAAGGGATATGGCTAAGGCAAGGAATAAAGGGTAAACAAATTTTTTCATAGGTTAATAATTTTAGGCTTTTGAAAAAAAAATTAAAAGAATAACTGTTCATCCGTGAACACGAATGAAAAAATTAGTAGTATATGTAATTAAGAGTTATTCATTTTTTTTAGTTTTGTTATCAAAATCGGATTCGCCATATCAATAATAATTTATTAAGGAGAAAGGATATAGTCTGGCTTTCCTAAAAATACTATAAGATTAGATTATGAAAACAATTTAGCGTATTCCGATTTTGAAAAACATCCGATTCTTCTTAACATGGAATCACAAACATAAATAAATTTACCAAATAATATAGAAAACATCTCTAAGTTCACGAAATACGGATTTACATTTGCGAAACAAGGCAATGATTACAGGACGTAAACCTAAATTTCGATGGTTTGTGTATCTGTTGTAATCGTTAAGTCTGAATTTTGAGGTGGCTCAAAGGGGTCGCTGATGCCTGTAAAATGCCCGATATAATCGGTGTGTTCGGGTGGCAATAAGGCTTTGCGATATAAGCCTTTGGGGTCTCGGGCAGTGGTGATACTGAGGGGGCAGTCTATAAAAACGGTTTGTACCAAATGACTTTTTTGTTGTAGCAATTGACGGGCTTCTTCATAAGGGTTGATAGCGGCAAGGATTGCGATAATGCCGTGCCGTGCTAAGGTCAAGCCCACGAAGCCGAGACGGTGTATATTTTCCAAGCGGTCAGCTTTAGAAAAACCCAAATCGCGACAGAGATGCTGCCGATAAGCAACTTTAATTTTTCATTGAAATTTCACTGCCAATAGCCAAATTCCCGCATCCTGGGTTCATTGACCGTTCTGATTTTTTCGATTTGTTCGGCGGTTAGTTCTGTTTTCCAACGCCCGACTTGTCCTTTGAAAAAAAAGGAAGACGTTGGGTTTTGTTTTTCCTTAAATCCTTTATCGCGTTCTTTTTTTGCAATTTTTCAAATTCAACGGCTTCGATAGCTTGTTGAATGTCGTTGTCTGAATAGGGCAATCCGATGGCATCAACCGCTTTTTTAAAGGTCTCGAAAGGCTGACTTTTCATGTCTTCGTACCGCATAAAATGCACGGGGAATGTCGGGCAGTTTTTCCAACTTTCTACATGATTCGACCAAGTACCGAGTGGTTGATGAAACTGAATATATGGGGTATTTTTTTTTCTTATAAAAGCACCTTGTGGATTGATAATGAACTTTTCAATGGTTGTTTCAATATCTTTACCCAGATGATTTGCCAGCGAAAGCGTTACATCTAAGGGATTTCGGATAAAATAAAGCGCAATTTTTGTTGGTTTTTCTGGAATCAAAGGCAATTTATCCCTTTCTGACACAGTAAAAGCATCGTGTATTTTGATAAATAAAGGCTTGTCGGCAGTATCAGATAAATAAGAAAACGCCAAACGTTGATACTGCTCTATTTGTTCGGGCTTTAAAAAATCGGCACTTAAATCCAAGACACTTTCAATAACGCCTTTCCCTGAAAAAATGCCATCTGTTTCCATTTTATTTAAATCTATCTCTTTTTGACTTAATAAAGCCGTCAAAAAAGAGCGAAACCATGTATTGCCCGATTTGGGATAAGACGCTAACCAAATGATGTTCTTTTTATTATCCATAAGTTTTAATGATTTGGTTGTCAATCGCTGTTGCAAAACTATCAAACGTATCCGCATCTTTGGGGCGTGTTGCTTGCCACATTTGCAGATTGTGTGCTATTTCTGTCAGATAGGTAAATTGCAACCTTTGTTTTTTCATACCCGCAAGCCATTGTTGTCTGTAAATATTGTTGCCTAATTGCTGCATGGAGGCAGCAGGTTTTAGTTTTTCTATTTTTATATCTGTCCCTTCTTGCTGTAAAAAAACAATGCCGACCACCTCTACTTCATCCGTTTTGAAATCTTGATGGAAAGAAAAACCATATTTGTTTATTTCTGCAAAAAGCATTTGTTTATCCGATTCCTTATAAATACCCTGTTTTTCAAAAGTGCTTTGCCAGAGGCGCATCATGGGATAAGACGCCACAGCCTTCACTTGTTTGTCTTGAAGGTACAGAATAGCCGTATCATCTGTGAAAATGGGGTAGCCTTTTTGTTGCAACATTAAAGCCGTTGTTGATTTGCCCGTGCGGGAAGGCGCGGCAAATAGGAGCATTTTTCCAGCCTCTACAAAAATACCTGATAGGTGAAAAGGTATAATATTGCGTTGAAAAAGGACAGCAGCCAAACAATTGGAATAAAAATAAAGTAGCACTTCCTCCTGATTGTCACTTAAAGGCTCAATACAGATATAATTGCCATCTGACACGTAATACCGCGCAATGTCGGGGATTTCGTAGCGAAATTCCGTTTCGTTGAAGGTGCTAAAAGGTTTTTCTACTAAAGGTGCGTTCTTTAGCTTGTCTGGCACAATGCCTTGTACAACCCGAATCGAATTAGTAAAGGAGGTACTGTCTATCTGAATTAAAGCAGGTAGTTCAATGTCCGAAACAATGGGAATATTGTAAGCTTGATA
>JAYUQN010000555.1:0-3680 GCA_043756725.1 Saprospiraceae bacterium | reverse complement strand
ACAATCTTTCGCTCAATGCCGATATGGTGGTGCTGTCTGCTTGTGAAACAGGCATTGGACAATTGCAACGGGGCGAAGGCATTGTCAGTCTTGCCCGAGCATTTTCATATGCAGGTGCCAAAAGTATTGTGACCAGTTTGTGGCAAGTAGATGACGAAAAAACCAAAAGATTGATGATAGATTTTTATAAAAACTTGCACAAAGGCTTGCCCAAAGACGAAGCTTTGTGGCAAGCCAAACGGGATTTCATTAAAAAAACAGAGAGTGACCCGTATTTTTGGGCAGGGTTTATTGGGATTGGGGATATGCGGGCTATAAAAAATTGATTGGTTTTATGCGCCCGCCTTGTTTATTTACCTTTACAGATGACCCCCAAAGCATCAATCAAACGTCCATGTCTGCCGAAAAATCCCATGATTTCATCTCCTTTTTTGGATACTTGAAATGAAAAATTATCATCACCACCACCGCCACCAAAATCTTGGCTGACACTTCCGTCTGAATAATGGAGTTTCAACTTATCTATAACCCGACCATATCTGCCCGAAATACCCGTTAACTTAACGTTTTCTAATGAAACTGTCGGATGAAACCGTCCACCACCACCGCCAAAATGTTTTGATTCAATAACGCCATTGCTTAAAAGATAGCGGAAAGTAAGACCATCTACATAATCCCCCGCATTTATTTGAAGGCTCAATAGTTGTGCATCAGTTGGTACTTTAAACTCGAATGGACTTCCACCACCCCCCCCTACACTACCCAATTCATAAAATTTATCGGGCAGTATTTCACAGCTTTGTACGGCATACTCGGTTGCCAATACCACTTTTGCCACCTCATTATTTTTTAAAAATCTAAGTGTATAAGCGATGGCTACGGGTTGGGAGTTTTTGGTGAAATTGGCACTGCCTTCTACAAATTTTTGAAAAGATTCGGGTGAATTAATCGAAGCAGCTTGTGTTGGGTCGCCGCCCGCCACTAAGACTTTCATCGTACTTTTAAACATCATCTCTTTAAATGTTTGCTCATAGCCAACACTGCCGCTTCTGCCTGCAAAACTAAAAGACGCATCCACTTTTCCGCCCATTTCTTCTTCGGTTTGCTCTGATTCTAAGCTAAACATGGCAACTCTACCGTATTTCATATTGGACACATACACAGGGCTGGCATTGTTAAAGGCAGACAATTGGTTGGGGTCTTTTATAAAATCGCTTGGTTTTTCTGGCAAATCTACGCTTAATGAGAAAAACACTTGATAGAATTTAACCAAATAACGGCTTTTGACTTTTGTATTATTCCAATTGAACGTAGCCGATACTTTAGCTCCCCACCCTTTAAAACTGGCATTAGCCGCAATAGAAGCCTGTTCTTTTGTATAAACACGCTCTACAGTCTTAACGATGCTGGCTGGAATAGCCCCATTGACCTCCCGATTGAGAATGCGCTGAATCGCCTCCATCGCACTTGATTTTTTTGACGGGTCTTTTATCGTGTCGGAAGGGCTACCCGTGATATTGGTGATAGAAGTGGAAAAAACCAAGGGTTTGCGCTTAACGATTATGGGTCCATAGCCCCCAGTTGTCAAGGTTTCCTGTCTAATAAAACTGCCGGGGAAAATCACTTCGGCACTTGGATCCATCAATATGGGTTCTTCTTCGCCGGGTGCCCATTTGTACCGAGTGGTCTTGCAAATCCTTGTAGCGTCACGACTTATTTCATTGCCAATTTCTTCTGCTGGATGTATGGTCGGCAGTGTCGGCAGTAAAGACATCTTGGCAACCAAAGAATCAATGAGATTGTTTAGGCTGTCTTGGACATGCTTTATACTATCTTGAATGTGCTGTATTCGCCCTTTTACAGTGTTATCTACGGCATCGACAATCGTATCAACGCCTTTGGGGTTGCCAAAGAATATATCATTTGGGTCTTTTGTACAACTTTCACAAAGGGTTATTAAACCAAACAAACAGAGCGTAAGGATAAAAAAACGCATTAATAGTTTCATGACTTTTAAAATTTAAATAAGGTTAGTAATAATTTTTAAAAACGACTCCCTTAGCCCTCCCAAGCAAATTGTAATGGCGTGTAAAGGGAAAAATTGACAATAGGACAAGAGAGTTAAGGAGCAATCAGAAATTAAACCCCGCTTCTAAGCGAAAACCCTGCTCAATGCGGTAATCCGAGGGATGAATAGTTTTTAAAAAATCGGTGGCAATTTTGTAATTCGCGCTTTCCGAATACGGTTTTCCTATTGAAATCCGATAACTTACGCCACAACTAAGCCGTGAAAAGCGCAGCAATGCACCTGCATTGAATGTGAGTGCTTTGTTGATGATGTCGAATTTAAATTGTTTTACAGGAGATTCCAGTTCTTTGTTGGGGGTCAAAGTCATACCGATTTGTTCTTGCTCAAAGCCGGGTGCGATGTAGAGCGTTTTCCAAAGCATGTGTGCAACAGACTGTTTTTTCTTTCCAAAAGAGTAACACCGAATTGTTTCCCGATTTTCTTTTGGTCTTTCTTCAAAAGGATAGATCCTAATTTCACCCAATACCTTTGTGCTTGTTACTTGGTAGTGGTACTGACCCACTTGCCGTGCGTCAAAAGCCAAAGCATATCCTCCAAACAAGCCAATTTTTGGAGCAAAAGAGCTTTGAATGTGCGCCATCAAGTTTGCACCGTTCCCTTTCGATAAGGCAGTAATATCGGTCAGTACGTCCAACCTTACTGCTTTTTGGGCATTTAAGCTGTTGAGTGCTACGACTAAAACAAAAATAATCTTTTTCATTTTTACTAAATTTAAATGGTAAACTATATTGTTTGCTTTCATTTTATTAGTGTTGAGCTGTTGAAAACGGTACTCACAAAAAACAGTGTTTTTTTTTATTTTTTTATGTTCAATTTCTTCAGAAAAAGCCGCTTCAAATAGTCTTGAAACGGCAAATCTGAAGCAAAATATAGTTTTCAATACATTAGTGCAGGTAATGAAATTCGGTACTCAATTTTTTTTAGTTTTTGAAATAAAAATTTTTACACGAATTGCACCAATTTTCATACGAATTTCACCAATTTAGATGTCGTCTGCGTGTTGTCCACACCTAAATTCGTGCAATTGTTATGAAAATTCGTGCAATTCGTGTGAAAATTTTTTATCGGGCAACTTCTTGATTTTAAGATAAAAAAAAGCCGACCACTTTGCAGTAATCGGCTTTTAAAAGAGGGAATTGAAAATTGTCTCTATTTTAGTCAATAGGGGTTTTCAGATTTCATAAAGTTCTTACCATATATCAAATAACCTATCAGAAGGATGATAAGCCCCAGTATCAATTTAGTTCTAAGAATTTCAAACATCCCATCTGCGTTCCAGACAAATATCAAGGTAGCAAGAAGGCTTAAAATTTTACAAATAGTTTTCATAACACGTTTTATTTTATAGATGAAATGCCTACTTTCTTTTGGCTTTTCGGCAATGAGCCTTTGTTTTACATCTATTAGTGTTAGATAGCCCAAATAGGTACTCAATTATGTAAACTATTTTTTGAAAAAATTAGTTCTTTTACTGAGGGGGGTAAAATCATCGTTGTATGATAAGCTGTTTTGAAAAATCCCGCTTCCCTTTTTGCGAAATCCTAAGCACATATAAGCCAATAGGTAAATTGCTGACATCTAATTGTATAGA
>JAYUQN010000554.1:0-10348 GCA_043756725.1 Saprospiraceae bacterium | reverse complement strand
TCACTAATTTTCCCTATCTTTGCGGCGCAAAATTTCAATTACATGATTTCAGTTAATAATGTTAGTGTTTTTTACGGTGAAAGAGCCTTATTTGATGGTGCAAACCTTACCATTGGTGAGCGAGATCGTATTGGTTTGACAGGGCGCAACGGGGCAGGTAAGTCCACGATGATGAAAATTATCGCTGGCTTTGTGTCGCCTAATGGCGGTGGCAATGTCACGCGCCCCAATGAAACGACTATTGGTTACTTGCATCAAGATATGTCCACGCCTAAAGGCAAAACCGTGTTGAATGAAGCTTTGACCGCTTTTGATGAAGTAAAACAGTTGGAAGCCGACATCGAACGCTTGAATATAGAGCTGACGGAACGCACAGATTATGAAACCGATAGCTATATGCAGTTGATACATGACGTTTCGGATGCCACAGAACGTTTTCATATATTGGGTGGCGACACAGCCCAAGCCGATGCCGAGCGCATATTGAGGGGTCTGGGTTTCAAGACAGCGGATATGCAACGTATGACCGATGAGTTTAGTGGGGGTTGGCAGATGCGGATTGAGTTGGCTAAAATGCTCCTTCAACGCCCCGACTATTTGCTGCTGGATGAGCCTACTAACCACTTGGATATTGAAAGTATTATTTGGTTGGAAAACTTTTTATCGGATTATCCTGGTGCCGTTGTGGTTATTTCACACGATAAACGCTTTTTGGACAGTGTGACCAAACGGACGATTGAAATTGAGATGGGTAATATCTATGATTATAAAGCCTCGTACTCAAAATACCTCGAATTGCGGGCTGAAAGAAGGGTTTTGTTGAAAAACTCTTTCGATAATCAGCAGAAAATGATTGCGCAACGGGAGAAAACCATAAATCGTTTTATGGCAAAAGCCACCAAAACGAGTATGGCGCAATCCATGCAAAAGCAGTTGGATAAAGTGGATCGCATTGAGTTGGATGAAGAAAACATTTCAGCCATGAATATCAAATTTCCCCCTGCTTCTCGCAGTGGTCAAATTGTGGTGGAAGCCGATAATGTCAGTAAAAAATATGCTGATTCGGTTATTTTAGAAAAAGTAGGGCTTAAATTGGATAGAGGTGACCGCATCGCTTTTGTGGGTCAAAACGGACAGGGAAAGACCACTTTAGCCCGCATTTTAACAGGGGAATTGCCGCATACTGAGGGGGAGGTGAAATTGGGTCACAACGTAGAAGTCGGTTATTATGCCCAAAATCAAGCCGAAGCCCTCTACCCTACCATGACGCTTTTGGAAACGATGGAAATGCACGCCACGCCTGAATATCGTACTCGTTTGCGTTCCATTTTAGGTGCTTTTATGTTCACAGGCGACGACCACGATAAGCGTGTTTCGGTGTTGAGTGGGGGTGAAAGAGCGCGTTTAGCGATGGCGTGTTTGCTGTTGAAACCTTTCAATTTGTTGCTGCTCGATGAGCCTACCAACCACTTGGATATGATTTCAAAAGAGGTCTTGAAAGAAGCCTTGATGCAATACGACGGTACGCTGATAATTGTCTCGCACGACCGTGATTTTTTACGCGGTTTGACCAACAGAACCATCGAATTTAGAGATAAAAAACTTTACGAACACTTAGGCGATGTGGATTATTTCCTTCACAAAAGGCAGTTGGATGATATGCGGGCGGTTGAAATGAAAACCGTCGTTGCATCAAACGGCTCGTCAAATCCAACTAAAAATACTGTTGTCAACGAAGATAAAAAACGCTTTGAACGGGTGCTACAAAATGCTGAAAAACGCATTGCTGACTTAGAAAAACAAGTGGCTGAATTGGAAAAAGAAATGGCAAAACCTGACTTTTATAACCGTTCAGACAGTCAAAAAACATTGGATAAATACAATGGTTTGAGGAAAGATTTGGCGGTTGAAATGGAAAAATGGGAAGAGGCGACGATGGCATTGGAAGGATAAAAACAAGGGAGAAAGGAATAAAAACTCTGTTTTGAGGTGTAAAACTTAAAATACTGAGGGGGTAACAGACGCTTAGCGTTTGTTACCTTTTTTATAATAAATATTGTCTAAAGAAAAATTTAAAACATAAATACATAAATATAATGATTTCTATAAATCTTAAAACCGATTATTAATGAGAATAAAAATGGCTTTTTGTGGAATATTTAGTCTAAAATCTCTAAAACGTTGCTATTCAACTCTTTTTCATAAATTTTAGATACAATACCTATGTGGTTTGCCAATATTGCTCGTTGGTTGATTGAGCCTTTATCGGTTATTTCACCTTTATCAATGGATAAGGTGAAATCTGCAAACACTGCCCGTTTTATTAAAGTTGAACTGCCTGTACTCTGCTTGCGAAAGTCATTTAAAACCGTTTGTAAGGCTGTCCTTACTGAGGGGGTATTGACTATCGTTTTCTCTAAAGGAGTCCCTATTGACAACTCGGCTTCATCGGGAAAATTGGCTAATTTTTTACAAAAATTGAGTTCGGGGAAAATAATGGCTCCCAGAAATGACTTATCATGCCCCGTAATGACAGCATCTTGTATCAAACCTTTTCCTGCGGCTATCAATTTTGCTTTTAAAACGCCTACACTGACCCAAGTACCCGTGTCCAATTTAAAATCTTCGGCAATGCGTCCGTCGAAGAGCATACCCTTGTTTGGGTCGGTTTCATCAACGAATTTCAAAGCATCACCCGTACAATAAAACCCTTCCTCATCAAAGGCTTTTTGAGTGGCTTCGGAATTGCGCCAATAGCCTTTTGTGATATTTTCGCCTTTAAAACGGGTTTCTAATTTGCCCTCATTGGGTACTAATTTGACGGTTATGCCCGGTAAAGGTGTACCCAGATTGATAGAAATACTGCCAAAAAACGTATTAAACATACACGCAGGACTGGCTTCTGTCATACCCAAACCCGTGCTTATCAGTATTCTTTTGCCCGTTGTTTCATAAGCCAACTCTTCCAAAGCGTCCCATGTGTGTTGTGGCATGCCCGCCCCTGCGTAGAAAAAGAGTTTTAATTGACTGAAAAAAAGTTCCCGCAAGGTTTTATCCTGTTTTAAAAAAGGAATTAATTCTTCAAAACCTTTTGGTACATTGCAATACATGGTGGGTGCGATGCTGCGGAGGTTTTCAATGGTTTTTACAATGCCTCTGGGTGTGGGATTGCCTTCATCAATATAAAGTGTACCACCGTTGTAAAGCGTTAAACCAAAATTGTGATTGCCTCCGAATACATGATTCCACGGTAGCCAATCTATAAATGTCAAACCGCCATTTTCCATAAAAGGAAAAGTCTGTGTGATTTGTTGCCAATTGGTGGTGATATTGCCGTGCGTGAGCATTACGCCTTTGGGTAAGCCTGTTGAACCCGATGTGAAAAGAATTTTGGCTATTGTGTCGGATTTAATATTTTTAAAAGCCTTATCAATGCCTGATGTAGAGACGTTGCAGTGCAACGTCTCTACGAATGCGGTGTGATTACTGAGGGGGTCATTAACAGCGACAACAGAAATATTTTTGGCTACGGCATTTAATGCTTTTTCATATTGCTTACCATTTTGAACAAATATTAAGGCAGGAGTAAGCAGATTAATCGTATGTTTTAACTTATCAAAATCTGTTGATTTTAAAGAATAAGCGGGTGCGATAGGCGAATAAGGCACACCAATATGCAAAGCTGCCAACGCTATTAAGCCATGCTCGAGGCTGTTTTCAGATAAAATAGCAATCGGTCTTTCGGGTGAAACATTAGTTTGTAAAAGGTATTGAGCGATACTTTTTACTGCCTCAAGAGTCTGTGCATAAGTCAAAGTCTGCCAACCCCCAGCCCCCATAGGGGATTGTTCAGTACGTTGCCCGATGAAAACTTTATCGGGTGTTTTTTTAGCCCAATGCACAAGGCGTTGCGTTATGCGGTGTGGGCGTTTTTTTAAAGAAACGGTTGATTTTAAAATAATATGCCCCCCCTCACCTCCAAAGGGAGTCCTACGGACAAAGGAGTCCTTGTGGACAGTATTGACCACTCCCGATTGTATCGGGATGTTCCATTTTAAGATGTCAATTTTGGCGGTTTTAATTTTTAAAAAAGGCGTTTGTTTTAAATCCATTTTTATAAGATTTTTCATTAATTTGGTACAAAAGTTTGATATTTAATTGCTGCCTAGATGAAAAAAAGCGTATTATAAGTATCTAACTCTGTGAAACCTCTGTGTAACTCTGTGAGCAATTACATTATGTAAGGTTTTATAAGGATAATTGGATATGTCCTATTCAAATTGTTTAATTTATCATTCACCCACTTTTTTAGCACGCCCTTCCAAAAAATCATTCAAACGTTGTTTAGCCTCGGGCGCATCTTGGGCAATAGCGGCTATGAGGGCTTCCATCATCAAGCCGCTTTCTTGATTCGAATCTACAATGCGGGGGAGAACGTGCATGAGGGCATAATTAGTAATGCCCGCATTATCGCTTATTTTTTTGGCTAATTCTATGGCTTTTTGTAAGCCTTCGCCTTCGCCAACTACATATTGCGATAGTCCAATTTGTTCGCCCTCGGTAGCGGTATAAACCCGACCTGTAAGCATCATATCTGTCATGCGAGCCATACCAATCAATTTTGGTAGCCGCACCGATGCACCACCCCCGACAAAAATGCCTCTTTGCCCTTCGGGTAGGGCATAAAAAGTAGAATTTTCAACGACTCGAATATGACAAGCCGATGCCACCTCTAAACCGCCTCCCACACAAGCACCATGCAAAACGGCAATCACAGGCACTGTTCCAAATTGTACTTTTTCTAAGGCTTTGTGCCATAAGCGTGAGTGATGAAGACCTTGTACAGCATCTCTTTCCGACAGTTCCGACAGGTCTAAGCCTGCGCTAAAATGTTTGCCTGCACCGCAAATTATAGCACATTTGACGCCTTTGGGGATATTTGAGAATATTTTTTCAAGTCCTAAAATCGTTTCATCGTTAATGGCGTTGCGCTTATTGGGGCGATTGAGCGTAACGATGAGAATATTGTCTTGAATCTCTATTTTGAGAGTTTCAGTCATCTGCGTTGATAAAATGCCGTTCGTCATATCAAGTTTTTAAAGTTTTACTGAAAATAAATTCAAGTTCAAGTTCAAGGTGTCAGACGCTTTTGAAGCGTCTGACACCTAAAGAACATAGTTTTATGCCAAACCTAACATTTTAATGGCATTTTGTTTCAATATCAAGGGCTTCACTTCTTCTTTAAAACCCGCAGTTTCAAAATCTTTTAGCCAACGTTCGGGCGTAATCAAGGGGAAGTCTGTTCCAAATAAGACCCTATTTTTCAACATTGTATTGGCATATTGCACCAATTGGGGTGGGAAATACTTGGGCGACCAACCACTCAAATCAATATACACATTGGGCTTGTGCATCGCTACCGACAAGGCTTCATCTTGCCAAGGCCAGCTTGGATGCGCAATGATGATGGGACAATCTGGAAAATCAATGGCTACATCGTCTAAGTGCATAGGGTTTGAATATTCTAAGCGCAAGCCGCCACCACCACGTACACCAGAGCCAAAGCCCGAATGTCCTGAGTGAAACAACATGGGCAATTTATATTCTGCAATCACTTCATAGAGGTGATAAGCCATGCGGTCGTAAGGGTAAAAACCCTGCACCGTTGGGTGAAATTTAAAGCCTTTTACGCCATAATTGTCAATCAAATTCCGGGCTTCTCGTGCGCCCATACGTCCTTTGTGGGGGTCAATGCTTCCGAAAGCAATCATCACATCGTCGTTTTTTAAGGCACATTCAGCTACTTCGATATTTGGGATGCGTTTTTTACCCACTTCATGTTCACTGTCAATGGTAAACATGACCAACGCCATATTGCTATCTCGATAAAAATCTGCCGTTTCTTGCATTGTCGGGCGTTTATCGGATTTGAAATATTTTGCAAATGCCACGTCAAACTCTGGTCGAAAATCATCGTGCGGTTGGCAACACGATACTTCAGCGTGGGTGTGAACATCTATGGCAATTATTTTATGTATATCAATCATCTATAATTTTATGCTTAAAAAATTAGAAAATAGTGCGGGTATCTGTTATTTCACATTTTTAGAAGGAATCGTAAAAGCCATAAACCCAGCCACCAATAAAGGTAGTGAAAATAAGGTAAAAATAGTCGTAATAGGCATACCCTTATCTTTAAAAATACCAAATAATTGCGGTCCTAAAATTGCCCCAAAACGCCCGATGCCGAAGGCTAAACCCACGCCCGTTGAGCGCATCGCTGCGGGATATATACGGGTAGCTGTTGGGAAAAACGCATTAAAACCGCCTTGCACAAAAAAGCCGATACCGAATATAAGGGCAAACATCAAGGCAAAATCCAATTTCAGATTGGCATAAGCGAGCATAATACAAAATGCGATGAGTATAAAACCCAATATCAAGGCGTTCTACTTTTTTATTGATTGCCCAATCATCGGGGAAACCACTGTAAAGGGTGTTGGTATTGTCAAAAGGATTGCCGCCCGATTTTTGCGCCACATCACGTAAAACATTTTCATTAAACATCAAAGACATGGCTAAATCAGATAATTTCAAATCAAAACGCTTGGCAAATTGAAGGGCTAAAACAGAATCTTTCATAAACCCATCTCGAATAGCTTTTGATTTTGGACCAAAATCTCTTGGGTCAATGGCTTTATAAGGGACCGAAATATCCATTACATTCGACAAGGAAGGCACTACATTTGGAAACAGAACATTAAAAACGGCATATATTTCAAACTCCTTGCGACATTGCAAATACGGACGACTGGCAAACGAACACAAGCCCAACGCCCCTTGATAGTTTTTATCAAAATTTTCCATCATCGCCAAAGTTACACCACCGCCCATTGATTGACCGACCATAATCGTTGTATCGGGTTTGCCGTATTTTTTGTAAAAATACTTTCGCAAATTTTCGGTATCGTCAACGCCTTGTGGTATCGCAAAACCTTGATACAGATAGGCAGAAGCCGCCACCGCAAAACCTCTATCTAAAAACGGTTTCAGGCGTTGAGCAAAATCAGCCCTTTTGATTTGGCTCGGTGAACCCATAAACTCGTGACCATGAGCAAACATGACCAATTTTTTTTCCCATTTTTCGGGAAAAATGATTTTATAGTCTGCGCCTTTTATGCTGCCAGAGTCTATTTTACCAATATTTTGAGCAAAAGCTGTTTGAGCTATAAATAGTAGAATGATAATTTTTTTCATAGAAAAACGTGATTTTAGTGCAAAAAATTAAATGGATAAATCTTATGTTACAACCTTTAGCACTTTCTTTTCTACATATCGTCCCATCCATGTCGTGTTGTTTTTAATTGAAAGTATTTTACCTAAAACTCATACTATTTGATAAATGAAAAAAAATGCTGAATTATTTCTCATTTTCTTTTATTTTTGTATAAAATTAAAATACGATGACTCAATTAATTATAAATGTTAAACAAAATAGCGATTTAGAAGAAGTTATATCTGTTTTGAATCGCCTAAAGTTATCTTTCATTAAAAAAGAGGAAAATTCTGTTATTTTACCTCAAAAGAGTACGGATAATGAAGGGTATTTGCCAATTGATACTATTAAAAAACTATACCCCGATGAATGGATTTTAGTAGCTTCACCCAAAAAAGAAGGTACTAAAGTTTTGGGTGGTACAGTCCTTGTACATCATACCGATAAACGCCTTATGGCTTTGCAAGCCCGAGATTTGATTATAAATTACCCATCGGCTACCCATTTTTATACTGGTGAAATGCTTAAATATGCCAAAATTGGCTATTGATTTTATCCATCAAACTGTTTGGTTATCGCAGTAATTTAAAAAATACTGAGGGGGTATTATCTTAATTTTTCATCTGCCTTTTAAAAAACGCCCAAGCCTCTAAATGCACATCAATATCATTTGGATAATCGTGCTTACCACCAATCACTTTCAACAAGGTCACTTCTGGTTTTTTACCCTTTTTAAAGGTGTATTGCTCTATTGTTTTACCATCTTTTGGGTCAGTATCGGGTAAAAGCGTTTTTTTAGGCTGCTTTTTATAACCTGCTAATTTTGACCAATAGTCAAAAGTGCTCTCTGTTGAACGCACAAAACCCAAACTCAAATTATTACCAACAATCACCTCTCCTCCGTTGTAAGGATTGACTTTATCTTCTGTTCCATTCACAATTAATACAGGTATCGCAACCCGTTTTTCAGGACAATCTAAATTATTGGTATCGGGCAAATTAGCAATCAAAGCTTATGGTTGGGGCAAATCTGTTGTAGAATTTTTATCCAAAGATTTGAGAAAGGAATTTCCTCGATTAAATGGATTATCCGCTTCAAATCTTTGGCGTATGAGGGCTTTTTATTTGACTTATGCCTCTTCCGAAATTCTCGCACCGTTGGTGCGAGAAATTGGGTGGACACAAAATTTTATCATTTTTGAAAAATGCAAAGACCTCAATGAACGCCAATTTTATATCTACCAAACCCGCAATTATGGTTGGACTAAAAATGTTTTGATTCATCAAATTGAAAATCAAGCCTATGAAAAAACCGTTACTAGCCAACAAAATTTTGAACAAACTCTCCCTCAACATCTGCAAGACCAAGCTATTTTAGCTGTAAAAGACGACTATACTTTTGACTTTTTAGACTTAAATGAAAAACATTCTGAATACCAATTAGAACAAGCTATTTTAAACAATATCCGATACTTTTTAATCGAAATGGGTGGCGATTTTTGTTTCATAGCCAATCAATTTTCCATTGATTTGAATGATAAAGAGTATAAAGTTGATTTATTACTCTATCATCGAGGCTTAAAATCCTTGATAGCCATTGACCTCAAAATTAACGAATTTGAACCCGAACATACGGGTAAAATGAGTTTTTACCTTTCTCTTTTAGATACACAGGTAAAAAAATCTTATGAAAACCCCAGTATCGGTATCATTATCTGTAAAAATAAAGATTTCACTACCGTTGAATTTGCCTTGCGGGATACCAATAAACCCATTGGGGTTGCTACCTATAATTTTATGCAATCACTTCCAAAGGAACTAAGTTCTTTTTTCCCTTCACCCGAAGAATTGGTTAAGCGGGTTGAAGCGGTTATGGATGCTGTTAAAAAACAGGAAAAAAAGGCTTAAACATGCTTAAATACTGAGGGGGGTAAAAATCGGGTGAACTTTTTTGAAGTTCTCCCGAATAATCACCTATAATTTCAGTTACAAAATTATTAATAAAAAGTACATTTTAAAACTTATAACTCGCCGTCAAGAAATACGCTCTTGGCATATTACGTGTCGCAGAGAAAACATCGCTCGGATTATCTGTAACATGTTTTGGCGTAATTCTATCCCGATTCAAACTTGTCGGGAAGCCACCAGAACCCAACCAGTTTTGAACACCAAAGCTGTTCATCACGTTATTGACATTGAATTGGAGGGACAATTGTTTGCTAAATTTATAGCCTGCCGTAAAATCCACGTTGTTAAATCCTTTCATTTCAAAACCATTGGGCGTATTGGCAGGTCTTCTTGATAGGTGGTTGTAACTCACAATAGCGAAGAAGTCACCAGAATTAAATCTTGGTGCGATATTAGCAAGTTAGTCTAAGTGTATTAAAAAATTGTTGAAAACAAGGTTTTAATATCAGTCTAACTGATATTAAACACAAATATAAGGTAAGCTGATATTAAAACAAATTTTATCTCGCTTTTTTTTAAAATTAACCAATTTGACTCTGTCAAAAGCGAAAAATGAAAAAGGTTAAACTGAATAAGTCAGTTTAACCTTTTTTGAGACCCCTCAGTATTTAGGTTGCTCATACATTTAGGAAATTTTTAAAATTTCCTAAATGTGTTATTTACACGGGATTGAGTGCATTGTTTCGGGCTTTTTCTAATATTTTGCCTATTACAAGCCGAAACCCATGGTATTCTTCGTCGGTCAAATCGCCAAACAAATTTCTTTCCACATCATTGATGGCATCATTACAGTGTATCAAAATTTCTTTACCCCGTTCAGTCAAACTTAAGCGCAAAATGCGTTTATGTGTGGAATCAATAGTTTTATAGATTAAAGTTTTTTTCAACAAAATATGCACAATGGCATTCATAGACTGAGGGGTCATAGCAAACCGACGAGACAATTGTGCGGAAGAAAAATTAGGGCTGTCTGCATCAACAAAACTCAATACCGCAAATTGCATGGGCGTTAGCTCATAAGGAATTAGAGCCTTTGACATCTGTAAAGTGACTTCTGTTTCTATTCTTTTTGTTAAATAAACGGTTCTTACTTTCATTAATGAG
>JAYUQN010000553.1:0-3690 GCA_043756725.1 Saprospiraceae bacterium | reverse complement strand
AAATGAGCGGGAAATTGGCAATGCCGTTCGCCAAAGTGGTATTGCCCGCAGTGAAATTTTCATCACAACCAAAGTCAATAACTCGGAGCAAGGATATGATAAAACTTTGTATGGGTTTGAAACCAGCATGAAAAAGCTGAATTGCGACTACATAGATTTGTATTTAGTGCACTGGCCCCTCAAAAATACCCGTAAAGAAACATGGTTGGCACTTGAAAGGCTGTATAAAGAAGGTCAAGTACGTGCTATTGGTGTTGCCAATTATTTGGTACCTTTTTTAGAACAACTCAATGGATATGCCGAGATAGTGCCTGCTGTTAATCAAGTAGAATTCAGCCCGTATTTATTTTTGGAGGATTTAATGAAATACTGTAAAAATCATAAAATTCAATTGCAAGCCTATACGCCTTTGGTGAGAGGCGAGCGTTTCACTGACCCTAAATTGGTGTCTGTTGCTAAAAAATATGGTAAAACACCTGCCCAAATCATACTACGGTGGGCATTACAACAAGGTATTTCAACGATACCAAAGTCGAGTAATCAAAAGCGATTGCGTGAAAATTTTGATGTATTTGATTTTCAAATCAGTGAAATGGATATAACTTATATCAATTCTTTCAATGAAAATCTGCGAATTGTGGATAATCCAATGGATTTTTGGTGAAAAAAATCCTAAAATACTGAGGGGGGTAAATTGGAATTTGTGTTAGGTTTTATTAACCTGTTTTTCATTTTTTTTCAAAAAATAAAAAACAGGTTAATAAACTACTTGCCTTATTTACTTCTCATGAGCAGCAGCCCACTTCATGGCTTTCTCCATCTCTAATTTCAATTTATCACAATTGCCCTTAGATTGTGGCACAAGCGGTAAGCGCAATTCATTGTCACACAAGCCTAAAATATTCATAGCTGCTTTTATACCCACAGGGTTACCTTCCACATAAAGATAAGGATGAATATCATGCAACATATCGTTGTAATGGCGGGCAATGGCAAAATGATTTTTCAAAGCAGCCGATACCATACCTGAAAATTCTTTTGGATGCGAATTAGCGATGACTGAAATAACGCCATCACCGCCACACGCTATCATACCCAAAGTGATTTGGTCGTCACCCGATATGACCAGAAAATCCTCCGATGGTCGGTGTTTAATGATGTATTGTGCTTGATTCAAATTGCCTGAAGCTTCTTTTACGCCCACAAATTTATCGCTGGCTTCTGCCAAACGGCATATAGTTTCGGGTGCGACATTTGAGGAAGTACGCCCCGGTACATTGTACAAAATGACAGGAACGGGCGAAGCTTTAGCGGCTTCAACATAGTGGCGATAAATACCCTCTTGTGATGGCTTATTGTAAGCAGGGCTACTTGAAAGAACAGCATCGGCGCGTCTGAGATCAACATTTTTCAAACGTTCCAACAAATGGGCTGTACTATTAGCACCAAACCAACCTGCCACAACGGGTGTTCTGCCTTTTGCTTTATCCACTGTAAAATCAAAAACTTGTTGACATTCTTTGCTCGAAAGTGTAATGGCTTCGCCAGTTGTACCCAATGAAACAATGTAATTGACGCCGCCATCAATAACATAGTCAACAACGATTTCCAATGCTTCCCAATCTATGACGCCTTCACTTTTGAAAGGCGTAATCAACGCAACGCCTGTACCTTTAAACTGTGGATAATTCATCTTGGCTTTTAGTTATTGTCGTTAAAAAATATTCAGTTTGCCTTATAAGATATTGTAAATCAATTTTTTGGGTGTCAATCATTAAATCATAGAGCAGGTTGTGACCATTGTAAGCACCTATTTTGAATCGCGCTTTTGTCAAAGCCCCAATTGTTTCAAGTGGCAAATTTTCACCGATATAAAGTGCATAAAGCAAGTCATAAGAATCGGTTAAAAATCGTTCAACTTCAAACCCCTTTGGCATTCCTTGCCAATCCACATCTTTTTTATTGAAAAATCTGAAAGGAAGGCTTGATTTATTTTTATTATTTAAAAACGCAAAGAGCGTTACACGTTTGCCTGCATGTTTCAGTTTTTGAGCAAAAGCTTCAATTAATTTGCGATTTTCGAGCAAGGTGGCATCGAAAATGATGGCAATGGTTTTAGCTTTATCAGGTGTAAGTCTTGGCAGCGATTGCAATTTACCCATCTGGGTTTTTAAACACCGATTGTGCAAAATGCGCTGCCATCGGTTAAATATTCTCATGTACGTTTTTTTAGTTAAAAAGAGTAGTTGATAACGAACAATTTACAATGGATAACGGAAAATTGGCAAAAATATTCTTTGCGCATTGCCAATTGTCCATTGCAAGGAGTTCGTTATGAAACGTCCACAGTCTCTTTTACTGTTTCAAAAGACCCCATTTTGCTGTATTTTTCAATACGATTTTCAACAAGTTCGTCAGGTGAAAAAACCTGTAATTCGGATATGGATTTTTTAATCCATTTTTTCAAAGTCATAGCCGTTTCTTCGGGTGCTGTGTGAGCACCACCAAGAGGTTCTGGAATGATGCCATCAATCAAACCAAAATTATACATGTGGTCGGCTGTCAATTTCAAAGCTTCTGCCGCTTTTTCTTTATAATCCCAAGAATGCCACAAGATAGACGAACAGCTTTCAGGTGAAATAACAGAATACCACGTATTTTCAAGCATATACACCCTATCACCTAAACCAATACCAATGGCTCCACCTGATGCACCTTCACCAATAACGACGCAAACGATGGGCACTTTTAGCTGCGCCATTTCAAATAAATTGCGGGCTATGGCTTCCGCTTGTCCACGTTCTTCTCCTTCTAAACCAGGGTTTGCGCCGGGTGTATCAATCAAGCAAACGACAGGAAAATTGAAACGCTCCGCCATTTTCATCAAGCGCAATGCCTTGCGGTATCCTTCGGGGTTTGCCATACCAAAATTGCGATATTGGCGCATTTTAATATTGATACCCTTTTGATGTCCTATGACGACAATGGTTTGCCCGTCTAATTCCCCTAAACCACCCACTATCGCTTTATCATCCGCAAAATGGCGGTCACCGTGCAATTCAATGAATTTTTGACACATTTGTTGCACATAAAAAAGCGTGTATGGGCGTTCGGGATGCCGAGACAATTGGACTTTATCCCAACCACTGAGGTTAGAGTAAATGTCTTTAATTTTGTCTTTAATTTTCAATTCCAACTCGGCAATCATAGGGGCAACATCAATGCCACCTTGTTCACCGATTTGTCTCACTTTTTCAAGCTGTTCGTAAAGCGTTTCGAGTGGTTTTTCAAAGTCCAGAAACACCATAGGCTGTTTATTTATAATTTTGGATTTATCAATGACAGGTTTGATATCCCGTATTTGATAATAAAATCAAAAACGGGTAAGGCAAAGTTACGTAATACCCTTCAGTATTTCGACAGGTTAAGGCATGTATTGAGTGATTTTTTTTAAATGAAAATTATTTTTAAATTTTATCGTTAAAAGTTTGACTTTTTTCAACTCTCGGCTTACCTTTGCAACGCTTTTTAAAGAAAGGCAAATTTAAATTGAAATAAGCGGATTCGCCCAATGTCATAATTGCTCCAACATTTGGGGCAGGTATGGTGTCATCTATCTCTGGTTTGGTAGTTCAGTTGGTTAGAATACATGCCTGTCACGCATGGGGTCGCGGGTTCGAATCCCGTCCA
>JAYUQN010000552.1:0-3693 GCA_043756725.1 Saprospiraceae bacterium | reverse complement strand
ACAGAGTTAGATACTTATAATACGCTTTTTTTCATCTAACTCTGTGAAACCTCTGTGTAACTCTGTGAGCAAATATTTTATATAGGGTTTTAAAATTTATATTTACAAAAGTACCTAAAATGCAAAAGCCCTCACGTATTCACGCAAGGGCTTTTTATCCATTTATACTGAGGGGTCTACTTTTTCACAGCAGATGAAAAAACCCTATCCCAACGAATACCCAAATCACCTTTTGAAAACCAGATGAATAGTGGCTTACCGACTATATGGTCTTCAGGCACAAAGCCCCAAAAGCGGGAATCTTCTGAGTTGTGGCGGTTGTCACCCATTGCCCAAAAATAGCCTTGTTTGAAGGTATAACTCGTTGTTTTTGCGTCATTTATGAAAATTTCATTGTTCTTGATTTCAATTTTATTTTTTTCATAAACGTTAATAACACGGACATAGAGAGCGATATTAGCCATCGTCAATTGAACTGTTTCACCCGCTTTGGGCATAGTCACTGGACCATAGTTGTCAAGCGACCATTTGAAATGGGTGGTATCTTGTGGGAACAAGTTTTCACGTGTATCATTGCGCTCTATTAGTGTGGGCGCATAACCTATTTTTTTCAGACCCGCAATATGGTCATTATTCAGAGCGTAAATATTTATTTGATTTCTTTCATCCACCATTCTGCCATCCGCAATATTAATACCCAATTCTAATAATTTTTCTCTATTGGCTAAGCCTTGAAATTGATAATTGAATTGTACTTTTTCAGGCATCGGTTGCGCTTGTCCATTGATATATATGGTGCGGTCTTTCACTTGAAGCACTTCGCCCGGCAAAGCCACACAGCGTTTGATATAATGGTCTTTTTTATCAATGGGGCGAATAGTCAACAAATCATCGGTGAATGGGTAGGGAATGTTATAATATCTTAATTCTGCTTGTGACATTTCCTTAATCTGATTGACATTCCACGAACGCGTGATGGGTGTAATGGTGTTGTAGATGCTATCGCCAATGGGCCAGTTGAAAACAAAAGGCTCGTTGCGTTGCACACTTTGCAAAGCGGGGAGGCGATGATAATCGAAACCCGGTTTTGTGATATAGGATTCTGTATTGAGAACAGGGATTTGATTGTGTAAAAGCGGTATTTGCAACACCGTCATGGGTGTACGGATACCATAATGGGCTTTGCTGACAAAAAGATAGTCACCTACCAAAAGCGAACCTTCCATGGATGAAGTGGGAATGACATACGCTTCAATCAAAAACATGCGGATAAAAGCAGCAGCAAAAACGGCGAAAACAATGGCTTCTGTCCATTCGCGTAAACCGCCTTTTTTATAAGGGCTTTTAGCCAATTTATCAAGCGCACGTGTATCATTTTTTTTATGCGCTTCATGCAATTGATGATGGTATTCTTTTTCTTTGGGGACTATTTGTCCTTCATATTTGGAAGCATCGTTGCCAATTTTATTGAAAATAAAAGGAGAGAAAACGACTGCCCAAAAGCTATCTGAAAAATCGAACTTGCCAAACGCCCGCACCAGATCTACTTTCATGCCTGCGTAGGTGAAAATATTGACGATTGGAAACAGCATCCAAGCAGCATGCCAGGGCGATTGCCCAATGAGTTTGCAAATTTCAACGAAATTGAGACCGGGAACAAGAGCTTTCCACCCTTCAACGCCTGCTTTTTCAAAAACTTTTCTGAGCGTTAAGCTCATTAAAATGTAGATAACGAGAATTACAATTAAAATTATCACGTTGTATTTTGATTTTAATTTGACAATAAAGCTGCGAATGTACGAATTTGAGCCACGAATGTACGAATTAAACGAATTTTACTAATGTAGATGTTGACAATTATTTTAATTTTACTAATTTACTGGATAACAACATCTAATTGTCAACATCTAAATTTGTAAAATTCGTTTAATGCGTACATTCGTGGCTCAAAAGTGCCACCAAATTTAGCCTCTAAAAAAAAAGTTCGACAGAAGATTACCATGATTCGACAGTTTAATTTATTTTTACTGGGGAAAAGCAACCATTCGCTAAATAGTTGCACACAAATGCATTATTTATACTAACTTGCAAATCAATTTAGAAAAAATTTAATACTTTTGTGGCTCATACTCATAGTGTTGCATGATATTTGTTAGCCATAGTACAGTTTTTATTCATGTAACAAAATGGGATAGTCTGCGTTTATGTCTATTCTTCATGACACAGATACCCTACAAATAGTCGCTCTTTAACCATTTACTGATTAAGAAACACTCATCAATCAATTTCAATGAAACAAAGTATCGCAGCACGTATTCTAATCGTTGATGACGAAGCCGTCATCCGTCGCACTTTCAAATCCGTTCTCGAAATGGAGCCTTATGAGATTGACGAAGCCGTAGACGGCATTGATTGTCTCGCTAAGGTTAAACAAAAAAAATATGATGTCATTTTCTTAGACATCCGTATGCCTCGTGTAGATGGCATGGAAGTGCTTGAGCAACTTCAAACTATTAGCTGCGATTCCTCCGTGGTGATGATTTCTGGACACGGAAACATTGAAACCGCTGTTGAATCTGTTAAAAGAGGTGCATTTGATTACCTTCAAAAACCACTTGACCTCAACCGCATCCTCATCACAATCCGCAATGCCCTCGACCGTTCATCCCTCATTACGGAAACCAAAGTATTGCGCCGTAAGCATCAGACAAAAATTCAAGAAATCATTGGCGAATCGGATGCTATCCGAAAAGTGAAAGAGAAAATTGAATTAGCGGCTCCCGTAGATGGTGCAAGGGTTCTTATTATGGGACCAAATGGTACGGGTAAAGAACTTGTGGCGCGTTGGATACATGAAAAAAGCCCACGCCGTGATGGTCCTTTTGTGGAAGTAAACTGTGCGGCTATTCCTTCCGAATTGATTGAAAGTATTATGTTTGGTCATATAAAAGGCGCTTTCACAGGGGCTATAAAAGACCAAAGTGGTAAGTTTGAACAAGCGCATGGCGGTACGCTTTTCTTGGATGAAATCGGGGATATGAGCCTTTCGGCACAAGCTAAAATATTGCGGGCGCTACAAGAACATAAAATTGCCCGCGTAGGTGGTGATAAAGACATGAGTGTGGATGTTCGGGTTATTGCGGCAACTAATAAAGATTTGCGCCGTGAAATCGAGCATGGACATTTCCGTGAAGACTTATACAACCGTTTGGAAGTGATTGATATTTACGTGCCTTCGCTCAACGAACGCGTTGAAGATATTCCGTCTTTGATAGAATATTTTTCAAAAGGGATATGCGAAGAATACCGCATTGCTGAGAAAAAATTCTCGATAGATGCCCTCATCGCTTTGCAAAACCTTGATTGGTCTGGTAATATTCGCCAACTCCGCAACGTTGTTGAACGCCTTATTATTCTTAGCCCGGGTAAAACTGAAATCACCGATGCTGAAATAGCAGAACACATTACCGCACGGTCTCGCCGCAGCAACAATCCTTTGAGTGACGTTTTCAATCGCTACAATTCAATGGATGAAATGTTGCGGTATATCGCTGCTGAATATATGAAGTTTAAGGGTAAGCCTGCGTAATATTGTTGTATTGTTGTATTGTTGTATTGTTGTATTGTTGTATTGTTGTATTGTTGTATTGTTGTATTGTTGTATTGTTGTATTGTTGTATTGTTAAATTGTTG
>JAYUQN010000551.1:0-3694 GCA_043756725.1 Saprospiraceae bacterium | reverse complement strand
GCTCCAATTGGCGATGGTCAACCGCTTGTTTGTGCTCCGCTTTTTCGATAGCGACGGTGAGTTCTTGGGGGTCAATGGGTTTCAACAAATAATCAATAGCAGAATATCGAAATGCTTGAACGGCATAGCGGTCATAAGCGGTGGTGAAAATGAGTTGAAAGTTGACGACACCGATTTCATCTAATAACTGAAATCCATTGAGGACAGGCATTTCAATATCTAAAAACACAATATCGGGTTTCAAAGCGCGAATGAGGGCAACGCCTTCTGTGCTTTTGGTGGTGGATGCCAAAATGTCAATATGCGGACAATGCAGTTTCAAAAGCATTTCAACAACCGCTACGCAGTCGGGTTCGTCGTCAATAATGATGGTGCTTAGAGGCTTGTTTTTCATTTTATTTAAAACCGTTTTAAAGGATTAACGTGTCTTTTTAATTATGAATGATGAATCATCAGTGTTCAAAGGATTTTGATAAATAGCGTAAGAATGTTTTGCACGTAGGTTTAGTAAACGGAAAATTATTTTTTTTTCAAAAAAAAATAATTTTCCGTTTACTAAACCTTTGTCGAGAAGCATTGTAAGTTATTGTGCAGAAGGCATCCCTTTGGGAAAAATCAATACTTTATTTTAAAACAAAATCTTTTGAACACCAATGATGATAAATGATTAATTTTTTGTGTAGGAATTTCTAAGATTCATAATTTATCATTCATCATTAAAAGACACAGATTAGCAAGGAATTTTTAAAAGAACTTTTGTACCCAAAATGCACCCTTCTGCATTTTTTAAGTCTGTTATTTCTATCTTCGTTTGTGTATCGTAAAGGGTATTGACCAAAGCCAAACGTTCGGATGTTATTTGCATACCAAAGGATTTTTTATCGGTCGCCGATTTAGATTTTAAAGCCATAGCCGCGTCACGCCCAATGCCGTTGTCGGTTATTTCAACTTCCAACAAATTACTGTCGGATTGTTTCACTGTAATTTCAATCTTGCCGCCTTCATCCCGGTGCATTAAGCCATGCCAAATAGCATTTTCAACATAAGGCTGAATCATAAGCGGCGGTAGGCGAATAAAACGCTTATCTACTGAGGGGTCAACGGAGAGGGAATAGCTGATTTTATCTTTGAAACGCAGGGCTTCCAGTTCGATATAAAGCGAAAGGGCAGCCAATTCGTTTTCTAAAGTCACTTTTTCACTCCTCGAATTTTCCAAAACGAGGCGCATAAGGCGTGAAAATTTGGTCAAATAAGCCGACGCTTGTGCGGAATCGTTTTCAAGGACATAACGATTGATGGAGTTTAGGACATTAAACATAAAATGGGGGTTCATTTGGGAGCGTAAAAGTTTCATTTCACTTTCTTGCAAGGCCTGTTGGGTCTGTTGTTGCAATTGAATTTTTTCAACTTGCGCCTGTGCCATATCTGCTTTTTGGCGGTGTGATAAAATTTGCCATAAAGCAAGACCTAAAGCAATGATGAACACTAAAATGCCGCCTAAAATGCCAATTTTTGTGCGCGCTTCGGTGGTAGCGGTGATTTGTATGAGGCGGTCGCGCCCTGCCACGTCGAGCAGAGCAGTTTGCGCCAGTTTCTCTTGTTTTTCAATATCAAAAGCGGCTTGTGTGCGGGCTAATTGGGCTTCTTGTAGGGCTTGAGCTTGCCTTAAAACTTCAAGCGTTTGTTTGTTTTTTTCGGTTAAAAGGCGTTGATTGATAAGGTCGAGATTTTGACGTTGCATGTACAAATCGCGGACTATTTTATCTTGGTTGAGGAGTTGAATCTCTTTATTCTTTTTTTCAGAATCAAATTTTGTTTGCCATTCGAGCAATTCAGATTGTCGGCGTTTTATAAAAAGACTGTCTTGCAAAGCCGCGATGCGTTTTTGATAATCTAATGCGGCAGCAAAATCGCCTTTTTTTGATAAAACCTTTACCAATTCATCATAAGACTCGCTCAAACCCGCCGAAGAATTCAAAATTTTGAGCGTATCTATACCCCTCAGTATAAAAGCCTTTGCTTGGTCAAGTTCACCTTTCTCGTTATAAACGCTGCCAATATTTGAATAGGTTTGAGCAATAAGAACGCGTTCTGTAAATCCTGGATTGACGTTGTATTGCTTTATGGCTTTCAAATAATTGGCAATCGCTTCATCATAGCGTTTGGCTTTGTTTTGCACCATTGCCAAATTATTGAGTGCTCGCCCAGATGTGCGCCCCATTTCACCGCAAAGGTCAACAGCTTTTTGATAGTAAATTGTGGCTTTATCGTATTGTTTTTTCCAATAATAGTTATTGCCAACAGCTGTGGCGCACATTTCCCATAAGCCTTTGTCGCCAAATTTTTCAAATAATTGATAGGCTTCGAGGACATAAGTTTCAGCTTGGTCATATTGTTTTTGATTGGAAAGTATAACACCCATACGCTCCAAAGCCGTGGCTTTAATATCGAGGTTTTTTAGGGCTTCTTGGGGCGATAGTTTTTCATTGTAAATTTTTAAGATTTTAAAATGCAATTCTGCGGCTTCTTCATAGAGGCGTTTGGCTTGCACAAGGCGGGCTTGCCAACTCAAAGCACGGGCTTGATTTATGGGAAAGTTATAATTTTCAAACGTTTGAGCGGCTTGTTTGAAATAAGAAATGGCAGAATCGCTGTTATCGCAATGCCTATAAATATGCCCTATTTGATTTTGTGCTTCTCCCATGCCCCAACCGAACTTTTCACTATTAGCCCATGTCAAAGCATTGGATGCAAAGCGTTTGGCATCATCAAATTTATTTTCGTTCAGAAAATGTTGTGCGTGTTTTAAAAGTGACCGCACGGAGTCTGTGGAAGGCGATTGCGCAAAAATATTACCCCCCCTCAGTAGGAGCAGCAATAGGATGTATATATATCGGTGAAAGGTCATTTGTTAATAGATATTATTCGGAAAATTTTTGTATAGCGCGCAGATTTAGGAAATTTTTAAAATTTCCTAAATCTTGAATACTCTAAAAAAAGTGGCATATACAAAAACTTTCCGAATAATGTATAATACCATTTTTAAAGCATGAAAATACACTAATTTTTTTAAAACCAACTTATAAAACTTAATAGTTGGTTTGTTTGAGGCAATGAATAGTTGTTTTCACTTTATAAGAGGTTGAAGCTTCTAATTTTTTATATTAAAAAACCATTCATAGTGTGAAAACAACCACTAATGTAGTCAAATTGACTATTCATAGGTTTGTATTTGCTTATTATTTTTTTATCATCCAATTTTGTATCTGTTAGCTCATCATAACAATAACGGCAAAAAACCATTGACAACTATGAATCCTAAAAAGCACTTTTGTTAACCCCCATTAGTTGCCCCAAAAAACGTATTTAGTGTACTCAAAGAAAAACACCCCTCAGAACCGTTACGATACTGAGGGGGTGTCACATCCAAAATCCATTACAGAGAAAGGGTTTTTAGGCGCTTTCTTATAAATATCTTTTTTAACGCATCAAAGTCACATCGCCTTTATATAATTCTTTGATGCCGTTGCGTAATTCTATTTCCATTGACCAAATGTAAACATCAGAGCTGAGCTTTTCACCTTTGTATTTGCCATCCCAACCTGCGCTGGCAGTGTCCGTTTGAAAGCCCTTGTTTTCAAAAACCATATCACCCCAACGGTTGAATATGCGCAAGCTGTTGATTTGCTTGATG
>JAYUQN010000550.1:0-10401 GCA_043756725.1 Saprospiraceae bacterium | reverse complement strand
TTTGTGGTACAAGCGCACATTTAGGAAATTTTTAAAATTTCCTAAATGTTGATAATCAATAAGTTATAACTTTATGTACCACAAAGTAGATAATTCCGAAATAAAAAATATAAAAAAGATGAAATTCCTAATTCTATTTGTTTCATTTTGCTTTATTACTCAAATTGACGCACAGCCCAATGAGAATTTCTATAAAGGAAACAAAGGCAGAAAAATAAAGCAACAAGGGCAAAAAATTGACCTTGAGACCTGTGAGAGTGATAGTTATGTCACCTTACATATCAATTCTTCGAGAGAAGTTGAATCTGAATCAAAAAAATACAAAGGAAGCTGTTCTTCTGGAAATGATGTACAGCTTTCAGATAATGGTGTTTTAAAAACAAGGCTGTCTCAATTTGCGGACACTTTGGTTTTTACAAAATATCAAGACAATGGCAGGTTGTCTTTTCAGAAAACCCTTGTTAAACCCGATATTTCTCGTTTTCAACAAAAAATAATTCCTTATGAAAAAGGGGGATTTATTGCATCTTATGTCTCATATCCTAAAGAAGGCAGTACGCTTTCCTCTGTTGGCTATATTGTTTTTGATTCAAGTGGTACTGAAATTACGCGTAAAACGGTGGATGAACTTGTGGATGCTTCTCCTTTTGCCATTCTAATAAATGGGGCAATTGATACAGATTTTTATATTTTACAAGGCACGAATACCGCTTGTGGAAAGTATAAATTACATAAAATTTCGAGAACAATTAAGGTGTGGACAACTGCCTTAAATTATGATTTGAGTTGCGATAATTTCCAATTACAAAGCTTCGCTATCAACAATCAAAAAGACCGACTCGGGCTACTTTTTATTGGAACTTCAACCGTCCCTTTTTCAAAATATTTTATGGTAAACGACAACAATGGTAGTCTCATACCGACTAATTTTGATATATCTCCGAGGGTACGCTATAATACACGAACCGCTTTTGGAAGGAATAATGACGTATATTTTGCGCGCGTGATTGACTATAATTCTATTGCTTCGCCAGTGCCTGATAGGTCAGCAATGGAGATTCTTCGCTTTGATATTAATCAAGATTTGCAATCTCGAAAGCGTTATTTTGACGCTCAAAAGCGTGAAACCGATACGATACCAGAAATTGAAGACATGCTTGTCACCAACGATGGTAATATTTATGTGTCTGGTTCTCGGTTAAAACGCACATGGCTGTTTAACGATAAAGAGAGTGCTTTGGGTGCAACGAATGTACAACAGCAAAGCACCATTTCTTCTACCTATATTCGGCAGGTTTTACAAGAGGCTAATAACCCCAATATCATCATCGAAGTTGAAAGTGCAGCGTTTAAAGAGCTAAAACTGGATTTCATTAATTCGACGGGGCAAATTGTCAGAACGGAAAGAAGTACCGTGCAAAAAGGCATTTCTAATATCACTATGGATTTCAGCAGACAAGCGAAAGGGCTTTATATTATTCAAATGAGCAATGTTGAAGGAAGACCTTCTTATAAATTTACGAAATTGTGAGGAGAATTTGGAATAAAGCCTTGAATTAGGATTTTTAGGATTAGAAGGATTTAATAGGATTTTAGATGTTGAAAAGCGTGTTGTCAACATCTAAAATCCTATTAAATCCTTCTAATCCTAAAAATCCTAATTCAAGTTAAAATGCATGTATTCCTAATTCTCAAGCCAAAACATCCCGTATCACATTCCCCGCTACATCCGTTAAGCGGAAGGGGCGACCTTGAAATTGATAGGTGAATTTTTCATGGTCAAAACCCAATTGGTTTAAAATGGTGGCTTGCACATCATAAGGTGTGACTTTGCCTTTTAGCACATTATACCCAATTTCATCCGTTTCACCGTGCGTGAAACCTTGTTTGATACCGCCACCTGCCATCCATATTGTGAAAGCGTCGGTGTGGTGGTCGCGTCCTTTAAAAGGCATTTTTACGCCATTTCGGTTTTCCATCATGGGCGTTCTACCAAATTCGCCACCCCATATCACAAGTGTTTCATCTAACAAACCCCGTTGTTTGAGGTCTAAAATTAAGGCAGTGACGGGCTTATCAATTTCACGGCATTTGTTGACAAAACCATAGTCAATGGCTAAGTCGGCGCCTGTGCCGTGAGCGTCCCAACCCCAATCGAAAAGTTGGACAAAACGGACGCCTTTTTCAACCAATTTGCGAGCCAGTAAAACATTGTTCGCAAACGCTGTTTTACCCGGCTTTGTGCCATACATTTCATGGATATAAGCGGGTTCTTCTTTGATGTCCATGACATCGGGTACAGATATTTGCATCCGATACGCCATTTCATATTGCGCCATGCGGGACAAAATTTCAGGGTCTTGAAACTCTTTATAGCTCTCTTGGTTTACTTCATTGATGGCATCAATCGAGGCACGTCGCACATCTCTATCCATGCCGTGTGGGTCTTTGATGAAAAGCACGGGTTCGCCTTCGGAGCGACATTGAACGCCTTGATAAACAGAAGGCAGGAAGCCACTTCCCCATACGCTCTTACCCGAATCGGGGTCTCGTCCGCCCGATGTTAGCACGACAAAACCCGGCAAATTGCTGTTTTCAGACCCTAATCCATACGTTACCCACGAACCCATGCTCGGGCGACCCAAGCGCGCACCGCCTGTGTGCATCAATAATTGGGCTGGGGCATGGTTAAATTGGTCGGTGGTAACGCCTTTTAAAAAAGTTATGTCATCCGCAATGGTCGCTAAATGGGGTAGATTGTCTGAAATCCACGCTGCGGATTGACCCCGCTGCTTAAATTGGGCTTGGGGTCCCATCATTTTAGGCACACCCCGAATGAAAGCAAATTTTTTACCTTCCAACAAAGATTGTGGACAATCTTGCCCATCCATTTTAGCCAATTCAGGTTTATAATCGAACAATTCTAATTGCGAAGGGGCGCCTGCCATGTGCAAATAAATCACCGATTTGGCTTTGGGCGCAAAGTGGGGAATTCTCGGAGCCAATGGGTGGGTGGCATCAAAGGCGTTTACAGCGTTGGATACTGTCCGAATGGACTCCTTAGGAGAGGGGGGGGTATTGTTGTTGCACCCACCAAAAAGAGAACCCAAAGCCGTTGCGCCCAGACCGTAGCCACATTGTTTTAAAAATAACCGCCTTGTTTGTAAGCGGAGTTGCTCTTGTATGGCGTGTTGTTCTATAGTTTGGCGTTTCATTGCATGTTTTATTTTATTTCTTTACTGAATATTTATCATGGCTCTAAATTTTTCCAATTCACAATCGTGGGGCTGTACGTCACGACTCACATTTTTGAAACCATTGCCCGCATCCATATTGGCAAACGATTGGTTTTTATTATTGCGGATACAAATACGGCTTTGAGGGCGCACCATACCTTTTTCATCTTTGGTTTTTGGGTCAACGATACCGTCATAGACGATATGCGGCACATTTTTACCAAATTTCAGTTTAAACCAATAGAGTTTGCCAAATCGACCTGCAAAAGGAACCCGTTTACGCACTCTTTCAAAATTATTGTCATGGACGGAAATGCCCGTAGGATAGGGGTAATAGTCTTTATCTTTTATGGGATTCTCCGTTATGAAATAACTGTTGATACTAACCCCTGCTGTTTGGTTATTAATTATTTCATTTTCAAAAACATCCACATTATTGGTCGCTAAAATGACGATGCCTGAACCTTTAGGCACTTTACCGACAATATTGCCTTTAGGTGCAAAGTTAGGATGGTTATTTTCCTTAATCGAATTTCTGAAAACATGGACATAACCGCCTTTTTTCTGAATCAAATCGGGCAAATCGAAGACTAAAATGCCTCCTGTATTCATAAAAACAGTATTTTGATATACATCGGCATAAAGCGAATTTTCAATTTCAATACCTGCCACATTGTGATGAGCAGTGCAATGGCGAACGACAATATCTCTTGATTGCCCCACATAAATGCCCGCATCAGAAGCCCCAATAGCCGTGCAATTTTCAATCATAACGTTGGAGCACTGCACAGGGTAAATGGCATAACTGCCATTTTTTTCGGAAGGTTTACCTGTCCATTCCGCTTTGATTTTATTGAAAAACATGCCTTTCACGTGCATAGCTTTTATCAAATCGCCTTTAGAGTCCTGTACTGTAAAGTTTTCAAGTGTGATATTTTCACAATTGGTAATTTTGATGCCTTCTGCGCCAGCCGTTTGGTTTTTGAAACTCAAAATGGACTTGTCCATACCTTTTCCACGAATGACAATGTTCTTTTTACCCTCCAACGACAGGCTATTTGTCAACTGAAATACCCCCTCAGTAATGTCAATGGTTGAGCCATTTTCAGCCAAAATCATTTGGGTTTGTAAGCGTTTTTCAACATCAGGTTGAGCTTGTATAAAGGGGAAAGTGAAAAAAAAGAGGAGTATAAAGCTGTATAAAAATTTCATTTTCAATTGTTTATAGGTTAAATTGATTTAATTTGATATCCGTTTAAAAAGTCCTTCACAGGCATGCGTTTGCGCCCTTCGAGTTGAATATCCAAAAGTAAAATAAATCCATCATTTGTTTTAATTTTTATAAAATTCTTTTGGTCAGTTAAAGTTTTCCCAGCATTATGTGTTTCAACCTTTTCAGAAACAGTATCCATAGCCGCTTTGAAAACCTTCAATTTCAGCCCATCCAAAGTTGTCCAAGCCGTAGGGTAGGGGGAAAGACCACGTATGAAATTATGGACATCCTGTGTGCTTTGATTGAAATTAATTTCACAGGTTTCAAGGAAAATTTTAGGCGCATGTGTGGCTTCTATATCTGCTTGGGCTTGTAAAGTATAATCGCCTTTTTCGATTGTTTTTACAGATTTCAACACCGTTTCAGCCCCAATTTGCATCATCTCGTCGTGCAATTCGCCTGCTGTCATATCAGGTGAAATGGGTATTATTGCGGTGAAAAGCACATCGCCTGTATCAATTTCATGTTTTAAAAAAAAGGTCGTCACGCCCGTCTCTTTTTCCCCTTTTATAACCGCCCAATTGATTGGCGCCGCGCCGCGATATTTGGGCAACAACGAGCCGTGTAAATTCATCGTACCCAAAGGCGGCATTGTCCACACAATTTCAGGCAACATCCGAAAGGCGACAACAATGAAAAGGTCAGCTTTTAACCCCCTCAGTAATTCCACAAATTCAGGGTTTTTCAGTTTTTCAGGTTGTAAAACAGGTAGATTATGCGCAACAGCATACTGTTTCACAGCCGATTGAAGAAGTTGTTTACCGCCCCGACCGCCATATTTATCAGTAGCCGTGACGACTGCTACCACCTCATATCCGTTTTTTACTAAAATATCCAAACTGGCTACGGCAAATTCGGGTGTGCCCATGAAGACTATTTTCATATAGTTTTATTTAAACTTGAATTAGGATTTTTAAGATTATAAGGATTTAATAGGATTCACACACGGTTTGTACAGTATTTTTGTCAAAATCGTGTGCGAATCCTATTAAATCCTTATAATCCTAAAAATCCTAATTCAAGTTAATTTCCTAATTCTAATAAATAACGCTGCCAAATTAAAACCTTTTTTTAATTTTAAGCAAAAATATAAATAACAAAAAAATGTCAAATTCAGAAACGCAACTCAAACGGTCACTCACGCTTTTCGATTCCACCATGATTGTCATGGGGTCTATGATAGGCAGTGGTATTTTCATCGTCACGGCAAGCGTGGCAAAGCAAGTCGGTTCGCCCGCTTTCATCATGCTGACGTGGATTCTGACGGGCATTTTAACGATTGTGGCTGCTGTTAGTTACGGCGAATTGGCGGGTATGATGCCTCGGGCGGGCGGGCAATACGTGTATTTGCGAGAAGCTTATGGCGGGTTGGTCGGTTTTTTATTTGGTTGGACAACGTTTTTAGTGATTGAAACAGGGCTAATAGCTGCCGTATCCATCGCTTTTGCCAAATTTGCAGCCGTGCTTTTTCCTATTTTCAATGAGCAAAATATCTTGATGCAAATCGGCGATTACACGTTTACAACAACCCAATTGTTGGCTTTAGGCGTAATCGTTTTACTGACTTTTATCAATATTCAAGGGGTGAAAACAGGGAAATCAGTACAAAATATTTTCACCGTCACTAAAGTAGGTGCTTTGTTGGGGCTGATAATAGTCGGCATTATAGTCGGGTGGGGGAGTGACGCTTGGGCTTTTAACAAAACCATCTTTTGGGAGCCTTTCAAGCAAAATTTAGTGAAGGACATTGTTGAAACGTCCCCCCTCTCCATAGGAGTCCTTACGGACAGTAATTTCACACTTATGTCCGCTTTAGGTCTTGCGATGATAGGACCTATTTTCAGCTCTTCGGCTTGGAATACCATCACCTATACGGCAGGTGAAATACAGAATCCGCAGCGCAATATCCCTTTAAGTTTGTTTTTGGGCACACTGGGTGTGAGCCTTTTATATTGGTTAGCCAATGGCGTGTATTTGATGTTGTTGCCTTCAGTTGGTTCGCCTATAGGTGTGGACGCATTGAGTCGGGGCATTGCTTGGGCTGCAAATGAACGGGTGGGAACAGCTGCCGCAGAAGTGATTTTTGGCAGCGCAGGGGCTATTATCATGGCAATTTTCATCATGATTTCTACTTTTGGCTGCGTCAATGGTATTTTAATGAGCGGCGCACGGGTCTATTATGCGATGGCGCAAGACGGGTTGTTTTTCAAAAAAGCGACAGATTTAAATACCAAAGGCGTACCAGCCATAGCTTTGATTATTCAAGGCGTTTGGGCGTGTTTGCTATGCGTTTCAGGTAAATATTCTGATTTGTTGAAATACGTAACTTTCGCTACTTTGCTGTTTTACATACTCACAATAGGCGGTATTTTCATTTTGCGTAAAAAACGACCTGATGCTGAACGACCCTACAAAGCTTTTGGTTATCCTTTGATACCTGCTTTATACATCCTCATTGCCTCAGCCTTGTGCCTCAATTTATTGGTTTTTGAAACGACTATTTCATTGTTTGGTGTTTTGGTGAAACCGAGTTGGGTCGGTTTGGGAATCGTTTTGTTGGGGGTTCCTGTTTATTATGGATGGAAAGGGAAAAATTAAAAAAATCCTTTCAATGCCTCGACCAAATAGGTAGGGGCAGAGACTGATTTATTGGTTTCCATATCCACAAAGCAAAGTTTGACGCTGCCGCCATTGACTAATTTTTTCTTTTCATTAAAAATTTCATGGTGAAAAGTAATAAATTCGTTCGGTAATTGCCTCAAAGTTGTTTTCACTGTCAATAATTCATCGTACAACGCAGGGCGCACATACCGCATTTGCAAGGACATGACAGGCATCATGATGCGATGCGTTTTTTCCATTATTTGATAGCTCAAACCCAAAGAACGAATGGCTTCGGCACGTCCCACTTCATAATATTCGGCATATTTTCCGTAATAGAGATAACCCATTTGGTCGGTTTCTCCGTAGCGAACACGGATATGCGTTTCATGTATAAACATAGTTTTAAGGTTTTTTTATTGAAAATACGACGCTGTAACACGCTGTCCGTTGCACACATCCTATTTTTTCATCATATCGGTACTCTGCACCGATATGATGGAAAAATAGGATGTGTGTAACGGACAGGACTGAAGTCCGTGCTACGGCGGCTCTTCCTACTTTTTAAAAATAATACTCACAATCCTCGGTATCACCGTTTCATCCTTATCATCAAACCACTCTTTCAATTCCAAACACTGAAGCTTGTTCTTTTTAGCCACATCGAGCCATTCAGATATATTATGGACGAAACATTCTAAGACAAAAACGCCTCTTTCGGTATCAAATCGGGCTTTTGTACCTGCGTATTGCTTGAAAGGATGCAATTCACCCACATAAAACATTCCACCTTTTTTCAACACTTTATGCGCTTGTTGAAATACAAAATCTATGTTTTCAATATGCTCCAATATCAAGCTGCATGTTATCAAATCGAATTGTGCTTTCTTGAAACGCCATGTTTCACGAATATCAATCTGTTGAAATTGCACGTGAGAAGCTCGGATTTTTTCTTTGGCTTTGTTCAGCATCTCTTCTGAAAAATCTGCACATATTAAGTTGTAGGCAAGAGTCTGCAAATATACCGTGTTTTTACCTGTGCCACAGCCGAGTTCTAACACCGAATCGAAAGCCATCGTTTTTGGAATAGATTGTCGCAATGCCAGTGCTTCGAGGTCACGTGTTTTATTATTGACATTGTCATACGTTTCAGACCATGCGTTATAGGCTTGTTGATTATCCATTTTAAAAATTTTATTATTAGATGGACGAATTATAATAACTCCTCTGTGAAACCTCTGTGGCTCTCTGTGAGCAAAAAAGTTGCTCACAGAGAGTCACAGAGGTTTCACAGAGGAGAAAACTAAGTTATACATGAAACGGGGTAAAATGCCGATAATTTAACGACAAAATGAAGCAAAGACGTTGCAGTGCAACGTCTCTACATTGGCAAAATACCCCAAAATGCTATGAGAAATGACGTAGAGACGTTGCAGTGCAACGTCTTTGCTTCTCGGGATTTTACCTCGTTTCATGTATATTACATTATTTCCGCAATTCTTTTTTCAAAATTTTACCCGTTGCGCTCATAGGCAAAGCGGCTAAAAACTCAATGTGACGCGGGTATTTATAGGAAGCAATATGGTCTCTTGTCCACGCTATCAAATCAACGTCAGAGATAGTATGTTCTTCTTTTAACACCACAAAAGCTTTCACTTCTTCGCCCATTTCTTCATGCGGAACGCCAATAACAGCCACTAAAGACACGGCTTCGTGTTTCATCATCACTTCTTCAACCTCTCTTGGATACACATTTAAACCACCTCTGATAATCATATCTTTGGTTCTATCCACAATATAATAAAAACCATCTTCATCTTTTATACCAATATCGCCAGAGTGTAACCAACCGTTTTGGATGGTTTCTGCTGTGGCTTCGGGCTTTTTATAGTAGCTTTTCATCACATTATGCCCGCGATACAGTAATTCCCCTTTTTCACCCACAGGCACTTCTACGCCATCTGCATCCACTAATATGACTTCAACGCCCCAAACAGGTGTGCCGATTGAACCGGGTTTTCTGCCAACGTTCAGATGATTGAACGTGACAACGGGTGAGCCTTCCGACATGCCATAGCCTTCTAAAATGGGCACATTAAAGCGTTTTTCAAAATCCTCTAACACTTTCACAGGCAACGAAGCACCGCCCGACGTGCAGACTCTCAATGTTTTTGAAATACTGTCATAATCAAATTTAGGGTCGGTGTAATTGACCAAACCCCAAAACATGGTGGGTACGCCTGAAAAAATGGTCACTTTGTGTTTTTGCATCAAACTGAATACCGTTTCAGCATCAAATCGGGGGCATAAAATACTTGAACCTCCTTTATAAATTGCGGCATTCATCAAGCATGTCATTGCAAAAATGTGGAATAGCGGCAAGACAATGAGTGCCACATCATCCGCTTTGCTTGTGCCCAATTCGGTTACTAAAATAGCGTTGAGGAGTAAATTGGAATGTGTCAATTCTGCCCCTTTTGGACGCCCCGTTGTACCCGATGTATAAACAATAACAGCAGTATCTTCCGCTTTCGTACGGTGCGTTTCACATTTAGGCGATTGACCCGCCATCATACTGCCCAAAGTTTCAGTGCCTGCAATAGGGGAGGGCATTTCAGGTTTAGGCATAATCATGAAAAAGTGCTTGCATTTTTTCACCTTTTTGAAACCAGTGTAACCCATTTCACCCATCGGCAGCTCGGGCGTACCAGTGAAACAAAAATAGGCTTTGGCATCACTGTCTTTCAAATGATATTCAATTTCATCGTGTTTCAGCAAAACACTGAGGGGTACGACAACAGCGCCCGCTTTCAGAATGCCGAAATAAATAATCGGAAAATAGGGCAGATTAGGGCAACTCAAAGCCACCTTGTCACCGGCTTTGATGCCTTTGGCTTTTAAGCCATTCGCAACCATATTGGCGGCGCCATTGATTTGAGCATAAGAAAGGACAGTATCCATAAACGTAAAAGCGGGTTTCGTAGGATACCGTTTGGTACTGTCTTCGAGTATGACGGATAAATTGAGCATGGTTTACAAAATCAGAAGCGTTAAATTTTAGATAAAAAGGTTAATACTGAGGGAGTGCGTAAGATAGGAATATTTAATCGTCTATTTCTGCATATTGTTCAATCAAATCTTCTGTATTGATGTCTGTAATCAATAATTCATCGAACAAATTTTCAATTTTATCTAACCGTCTTTGTCCCCAATGATTAATTTTCGCAATAGCCCTTATCTCACCTACATTGACAACGGATATAATTGCTTCATTGACAGTAGACAGACGCT
>JAYUQN010000549.1:0-3700 GCA_043756725.1 Saprospiraceae bacterium | reverse complement strand
GAACGTGTAAAAAATAACTTATAAAGGTTTGAAAACAACTAAATTGAAAATCAATAAGTTATGAAATAAACTTGGAATGTTATTTTTTGCACGTTCCTAAGTTACTTTTTTCATAATAATCTTTTGATCCGATTCTATCTGCTGCAATATAATGAGTTTTTAAAAAGTTGATAAATTCATGCAGATAAACATGGTTAGTATCTTTAAGACGTAATTGGCGTAATGGTAATAATGAATTTAACCCTTCTGAATAACTACTTGTGCTTTTTCTACCATCATCATCTATGGAATCCATAAAATTCTTATCCCAAAAAATAGTGAACTTTTTTTCTCTATTATAAAAAGATGGTTCGCCTACAATAGAAATTTCTTTAATAGTAGCTACTCTTTCATTTATAGAATTCTCCGCAAATACATAATGAATGTGTATAGTATTATTTCGATAACTGTTAAATAGCTTAAACGATATTTGAATATTATCATCTCTACTGCTATCACTGTTTTTAACATCTTCAAAAGCCCCTAAGCGCACACAACTACCATTAAAAATAATTTCTCTACTATTAGGATTATGCTCGATAGTTTGCCGCATCAGCAAAAGTGATTGCAAAAGTGTGGATTTACCACGCCCGTTGATACCTGTCAGTAAATTGATTTTAGACATTGGAAAGGCAGTTTCCTCTTTAAAACATTTAAAGTTGGTAAGTCTGATTTCTGTAATCATATGTAGTTATTGTATGTTTCCCAATATTTCTTGCACGACCTTAAAACGATTGAAAACTCTTGCTTTATTGCCAGTTGAAAAGCGAACAGCATCAATAAAAGTGAAGTCTTTAAAAAGAAGCCAATAATTATCAATAATTTTTTCTTTATTTTCAGTTAAAAAAGCATCTGTTTGTTTAGAAAAAAAATAACATATCGTCTCAAACATCGCACTATTAATTAAACCCCGAGAAGACAATTCTCCTAATGGAGTATATTGTGGGAACCGAAAGTTTTGACGACCAAAAAATTCGTATGTTAGTTTCATAACACGCTCAAAATCAATCTTTAAAGTATCAATTTCAGCCATAGTCATTACATTGATTTTTTGCATCGCTTCTTCTAAAAAGGCACTCATATCGCCTTGATAGGCAAGTTTAAAATCCAAAATTTTGAAGGCTAAATAATGCAAAATCAGCTCTCTATCTTTCATACGTGTAGCTGAAACACCACAATCAATACTTTGTTTAAAATAAGGTTCTTGAGACAATTCTTTTAAAAGTTGTGTTGCCTTACCTTGAAAAATACAGTTTCTAACTTCTTGACGATTTAGGGGTGTACCCCCTGTATTAATTCTATCAAATAACTCATAAACCACTTCAATAGGAACAGACGGTTTCAATACAAACAACAAAATATTTTTATCTTCAATCCGTGCTTGATAACCACTTGGTAATTCTTTAAATTTCAAAGCATTAATACCTTTTAAGGCTTTCAAACCTGTCAAAGCAAATTCACCAGTTACAAATTGATATAATGTAGTTGTCCTTTGAAGACCATCAATAATAATGTAACGACCGTCTATTTGTTGGTTGACATAAAAAGGCGGTAGCGGAAAACTCAAAAGAATAGACTCAATAAAACGGCTTTTTTGTTCTGGTTTCCAAACTAAATTGCGTTGATATTCGGGGTCAATTATCAAACGAGCTTGGTCATATAAGCGCATAAATTGGTAAATTGACATGTGTTTTTCCTGAATATCAATATCATTTTTAGTCGGGTCATAGGGATAGGGCTTAACAAAATCACCTTTGTCTTGTTCAACGGTTTGATCGTCACGTTCAATAATACCCGTATCTTCACTCGAATTGGCATTATAGGAATATGTTATAACATCTTCTAACATTTGTTTCTTTTGAAAAGCAAATATACTGATGTTTAAGTAAATTTAAAAGTTCTTGAAAAATTTACTTTGCTCTGACGCTTTTTTAACCTTTTTTAACCTAAAACCAACCCCTTTTAACCCCCATTCCTCTACCCTTTCAGTATATTTGCCTATTAAAAAGCCCGATACATCGTTTTTCCATGCTTGTTAAAAATCTAATATGTTATCTTTGATGTGAAACGTAGCTTCGGATAAATCCGAACCCATTTAAACGGCTTTAGCCTTTTGGTGTCTTGTTTTATCATTATTTGTAAATCAACAACGGCTGAAGCCGTTTAAACGGGTTCGGATAAATCCGAAGCTACTTAAATCATGAAAAAAGCCCTATTACTCATCTTGGCAAGCGTCTTTTCTCTTGCTTTGTTCGCTCAAAAATACAGCATCACAGGCATCGTCATTGACAGTGCGGGTAAGCCAATGGAAGGCTCTGCGGTGGTTCTTCTCAACTCTGCCGACTCCAGTATGGTTGGTTTTTCACGCTCAAAAGCGGATGGCATTTTTCTCATTCGCAATGTGCCGATGGGTACGGCTTATACGCTTCGAGCCACTTTTGTCGGTCACGATACCTATTTGCAAGATATTCCTAAGGATTTTAAGGGTGAAAAAATGGACGTTGGTGGCATTCGCATGACCCCCCTCAGTAAAATGCTCGACGCGGCAACCATTACAGGCGTGCGTGCGCCTATCACTTTCAAAGGCGATACAACGGAGTTTAATGCGGCTTCTTTTAAAACACAACCCAATGCTACTGCCGAGGAATTGTTGAAAAAACTACCCGGCGTAGAAGTAGATAAAGACGGTAATGTGAAAGCACAAGGTGAATCCGTTACAAAAATCTTTGTCAATGGTAAAAAGTTTTTCAGCAATGACCCTAAAATTGCGACTCAAAATCTCCCCGCAGGGGCGATTGATAAAGTGCAGGTGTATGATAAAAAAAGCGACCAAGCCGAGTTTTCGGGCGTGGACGATGGCGAGCGTGAAAAAGTCATTAATTTTCAATTGAAAGACTCGCACAGTCAAGGCACTTTTGGCAATATCACGGCGGGTGCAGGTGAAAATAAAAGATTTAACGCGAAAGGGGCTTTGAACCGTTTTTCACGCAATCAACAACTATCGGTCTTAGGCATGGGCAATAATATCAATAAGCAAGGCTTTTCGATGGAGGATTATATGGGTTATACAGGCGGTGCTCAACGAATGATGGGCGGCGGACGTGTGAATATGGAAGTCAATAGCAACAACAGTTCCGTTCCACTCGATTTTGGACGCAACCCAGGGTTTAACACCACTTGGGCAGGGGGTGTGAATTTCAATAAAACGTTTAACCCTAAAACAGAATTGAATACGAGCTATTTCTACAATAATTCGGATAAAATAACGGATAAAATAACGGATAGACAGAATTTTTTACCCAATAGAACTTACAGCACTTTCAGCGACTCAAAATCAAAAACACTGAACAACAACCACCGCATCAGTGCCACACTCGACCATAAAATTGATTCTTTTAATTCTATCAGATTCATTAATACAACATCTTTGACTGAAAATACAGCTTTCGCAAATGACAGTACAAAAACTTTGAATGCGGCTAAATTGCTTGAAAATACGGGTCATAGAAAGAATAAAACAGAAGGTTCAGGTATGAATATGCAGAATAGCCTTTTATGGCGGCATCGGTTCGCTAAAAGAGGACGCACTATGACCACTAATTTTCAGTACAATTTGAGCGATAATAAACGGGATGGCAACCTCGATGCAGTCAATGAATTT
>JAYUQN010000548.1:0-10427 GCA_043756725.1 Saprospiraceae bacterium | reverse complement strand
GATTGCATCGCGGGTTATTCACGTTCAAACCCTTCGGGTTTTTGGATTTTGACACTTGTCCCATAGGGATAAATAGGGTAATGGACAGAGTTGAAACTTGATGCAAGTTGTGTCGCTTATTTAAGTTCAACTACTTATATGTTTTCTCCCAAATAAAGTGTATATTTATATTTTCATGAATATAACATTTTTGTTACGTTAAAATTGTACGGTTTTTGAAAGGGATATAACGGTTAAAAATATTTTTTTTAGAAATAATTCGTTTTATAATTATGATACAATTAATCGTTGAAATTATTATATCTATTGGCATTATCGCGCTCTTAGCAATGGCTTTGATGCAGCGTAAAAGTGATAAAAAAGAATATGTGAAAGAAGAAAATGATGAAGAACGCGGCAAATATTGGAACTCAGACGAGCAAGGTTGGTCTTCTAAAAAAGAAAATGCACGGATTCAAGAACGCCGAGATACTTATATGCAAACCACTGCTGATATGTTGAAAAAACAAATAACGACGTTTGTTTATGAAGAAAATCCAGATTTAGCAAACTTAGACAGTAAAGGCTTTGCTAATTTGAACAGTGCGCTTGCCAAACACGCCCAATCCATTCTTCAAGATATTGAAAAAATTAAAAAGGACTTTGTCGTGAAATAAAATGACACCTTATTATATAGGCATTAAGGCGGCTCTAATCATTCTATCTTTTCCACTCATATCGGCTTTTAATATCACTTCTTGAAAGCCTTTCGTTTTTAACATCTCTGCAACCCGTGATGCATTATATTCATTGCATTCAAAGAACAAATACCCCCCCTCTCCATAGGAGTCCCTTTGGACAGTATTTAAGTGCTTTTGAGCAAAATCTGCTATCTTTTCATAAAAAATCAAAGGGTTTTCATTGTCAACAAACAAGGCTAAATGCGGCTCATGTTTCAAAACATTGTCGTGCATCAAAGCTTTTTCAACGTGTGGAATATAAGGAGGATTGCTCACAATGACTTGAAAATGAGGCAATTGTGCCCATTCTTTTTCATTTAAAATATCAATCCTTTTAAAATCAATCTCGGCATTGTGCCGATAAGCGTTGCGACTCGCTGTTATCAAAGCCGATTCGCTAACGTCAACAGCAGTTATGGCTAAATTTGGATTTTTCACCTTAAGCGTAACAGGAATGCACCCCGACCCCGTACCAATATCCAAGATTTTAATGGGTAATGGGTGATGGGTAATGGGTAATGTGTCATTCTCATTACCCATTATTGATTGCCCATTACCCATTACTGATTGCCCATTACCCATTTGTAAAATCCATTCCACAAGCTCCTCCGTTTCAGGTCTGGGTATCAAAACACTGTTATTGACCTTAAATTTCAATCCATAGAACCAAGCAAAACCGACCACATATTGTACAGGTTCGCCCGCCAAAAGCCGTTCTTTGAGTGAGAAATAGTCTTGCAATAGAAAATTTTTAAAAATTTCTTCTTGGCTCGGATTGTTGGCTTTTACATTAAAAAAATCCTCAAACACATAGCGAATTATGGAACGGGTTTCACGGGCTCCATAAAGCGGCGTGAGCGCATCACGCAAATCAGAAATAGCTTCTTGTATTGTCATGTTGCAAAAGTAAAAAATTAATAAAAAAATTTCATACTTAAAAAATTTGGAAATACAAATCACACAACTTACCTTTGCGCCGCGTCAGGCGACCAGCTCCTGCCGAACCTCCCCAGGGTGGAAACACAGCAAGGATAAGGTAGTTGAGCGGTGTGCTTGGCGCATTTTTTTTTATTTCAGAATAGAGATTGTGCGAATAGGCATTGTGAAAAGCAATCTTTTCAACCCTCTTAAAAATTTTGCTCTAATATCTTAAATTGACGAATTGCTAATCTCAAAATCGTCCATTGCCAAATCTAAAATCTCAAAATCTCATAATCACCAATCTCATTTTAAGATGAAATTTTTTATTGATACAGCCAACCTCGACCAAATTCGTGAAGCTAAAGATTTAGGCATTCTGGATGGTGTAACCACCAACCCTTCCCTTATGGCTAAAGAAGGCATCACAGGCACTAATAATATTATGAAACACTATCGTACCATCTGCGACATAGTCGGCGAGGGTGATGTAAGTGCAGAGGTCATCTCAACTGATTTTAAAGGCATGATTGATGAAGGGCAGCGTTTGGTTGATATTCATGAAAACATTGTTGTAAAAGTGCCCATGATTAAAGAGGGCATCAAAGCCATTTCATGGTTTTCACACAATAGCATTCGCACCAATTGTACGCTCGTTTTTTCAGCAGGTCAAGCGATATTGGCTGCCAAAGCAGGCGCCACTTACCTTTCTCCTTTTATCGGACGCATTGACGATATGAATTGGGATGGTATCGAACTGATTAAACAAATCTCTGAAATTTTCATGATTCAGGGTTTTGGTACTGAAATATTAGCCGCCAGTATCCGTACGCCTTTGCACATCGTGCAATGTGCGCAAGCGGGTGCCGACGTCGTTACTTGTCCTTTACCCGCTATTTTGGGTTTGTTGAAACACCCTTTGACCGATATTGGCTTGCAACAGTTTCTTGCTGACCATGAACGGGCGAAAGTGAAGGCAAACTGACTGAAGGAAGAAACTGTTTTTGCCCACAGTTTTAAAAATACGAATTTAACGAATATCCCTAAATTTCATTTTGATATTTTAAATTCGTTAAATTAATATCTGTGGCTAAAAATTAATAATAGAAAATAAATTTTACTTTTGTAGATAGGTTTACGTAAAAAGTAGAAATGAAAGACAATCAGCCTACAGCCAAACACATAGCCATTGCTGGAAATATTGGTGCAGGGAAAACAACTTTGACAACGCAACTTGCCAAACATTTTGGTTGGGAACCGCATTTTGAAGATGTGGCTGACAATCCCTACCTCGCTGATTTTTACCACGATATGCACCGTTGGTCTTTCAACTTGCAGGTGTATTTTTTAAATAGCCGCTATCGTCAAATTGTCGATATTCAAACGGGCGATAAAACCATTATTCAAGACCGTACGATTTATGAAGATGCCCATATTTTTGCACCCAATTTGCATGAAATGGCTTTGATGTCGAAGCGAGATTTTGACAATTATTTCAGCTTGTTTGAGTTGATGATAAAACAAGTGTCTCCACCCGATTTATTGATTTATCTCAAAGCCAGTATCCCAACGCTCGTTGAGCATATTCACACACGAGGACGCGACTACGAAGGCACTATTTCAATTGACTATCTGAAACGCTTAAATGAACGTTACGATTCATGGATTGCAGGCTATACAGAAGGTAAATTATTGGTAATCAATGTGGATGAAGTAGATTTTATCAATCGTCAAGAAGATTTAGGCGAAATTATCAACAAAGTGCAGGCAGAATTGCATGGCTTGTTTTAAAAATACCCCCTCTCCTCCGAAGGGAGTCCTTTGGACAAAGGAGTCCCTTCGGACAGTAAAATGAGGCTTAAACTTCTTTTTTGAAACTTAAATACAATAAAAACGTATTTTGTATTAAAATTTGTAAACAATTTGACAGATTTTGTAAAAAACGCTGTATTTTTGCAAACTTTTTAAAGAATTGAATTGAAATAAAATAAATCAAAAAATATAATGGCTAAACAGATTTTAAAGCAGAAGCCTAAGGTGGCTAAAGAAGAAGTCTTAATTGACGTAGCAGAAGTGACGCACGATGCGCAAAGTTGGTTTGATAAAAATAAAAAATTGTTGGCGGGTGCGGCTATCGCTTTGGTAGTTGTCATTGGTGGCAGCATTTTATGGAAAAACAATGTTGCGAGCAATCAGAAAAAAGCGGTTGCCGCTATGTGGAAATCTGAACAATTGTTTGAACGGGATTCATTTGCGGCTGCTTTGAGCAGCACAGATGTGAATTTGCTGGGTTTTCAACAAATTTTGAGCAAATACAGCAGCACACCAGCGGGCAATGTTTCAAACTTGTATGCCGCCATTTCTTATATGCAATTGGGCAAATTTGACGATGCCATCAAATATTTGGATGATTTTTCACCTAAAGGTGACATTGCGCCAACTTTGAAATATGGTTTGTTGGCGGATGCGTACAGTGAAAAAAAGGACTTTTCAAAAGCCTTAAAATACTATAAAGATGCGGCTAATGCGGGTACTATCGAAGACTTGAAAGCGATGTACCTCAAGCGTTTTGGTCAATTGAGTGAATTACAAAATGACCCTAACGCCGCTTTAGAAGCCTATAATGAAATAAAAGCTAAATATCCAATGACCAACGATTCGCGCGATATTGAAAAATTTATCGCTCGTGCCGAAGCGAAGAAAAAATAAGCTTAAAGATAAGCCTAAAGAATTAAACAATCTACATTGCTTGGTGGAGTCGTTGAAAAACGCTTCACCATTTTTTTTATAACTCGGACTTCGGTCCGTGCTTTATTAAATAACCCGCTTTTCAAATAAGTCAATCATATAACCATTAAGATTTTCAATGGCTTCTTTTATCTTCCAATTCTCTCTGTTGCGGGGTTCTACATAATTTGAAATTGCCCGTATTTCACTAAAAGCGACCCCCTCAGTAAGGCAGGCTTGAAAAAATGCTGCCCCTTCCATTGTCTCCACTTCTGCCCGATATTTTGTTAAAACAGCTTCAATACTGTCTGTAAAACCATGCACTTTTTGAACGGTAATGCCCGACACTTGTTTAACAGATTTAAACTTTAAAGGCTTGGTATTCAATAACTTAGCGTCTTTGAATGGTTTGGCATCGCGCTCCATCAAACCGAGTTCAAACATATCGGTAAAACGTCCGTCAGCCTCTTCAACGCCTAAATCACCATATTGTTCATTCACCACTTCCACAATATCCCCCCTCAGTATTTTGCGGTTGAAACTGCCTGCGACACCTGCATTGAGGGCAAAATCATAAGATTTTTTACACAAGGCTTTGCCCATCAGTAATGCCGTATTGGCAATGCCAACACCCGTTATCAGCACGTCAAATTCGTAACCATTTTGACCAAAGAGCGGATTATATTTTTGTTGTGCACTTTGTTTTAGAAATTCAATAAAAGGTTGAATTTCAAAAGGTGTAGCAGCGACTATTAGGACTTTTTTCATTGACTATTTCAAAATTTTTACAAAAGTATCTATTTTTTTGGAATATACGCCATTGTTATAGCAGGTGTTAAGCCCAAAACAGAATGATTCGAGAGTGCCATATCCAATTTGAAATTGTCAAATAAAATAGACCCCAAACCAAAGCTAAAAGCCACAGGATAGGACTCAAAACCGCCACGCAGTACCCATTTTTTATCAAATTTATATTCCATGCCAAAACGAAAAACGGCAGGGTAGGAGAGAGACTTAACCGTTTCAAGACTTAGCAGAACATTGATATTGACTTGATAGGCTACGCCCAATCTAAAAACTGAAGGCACGGTTTCTGTTTCATTGAGTTTAAATGGAATGGGATTTTGTACATGAAAACCAAGACGTAAGTTATTGATTATCAAGGTATTGAAACCCAAATCGCAACCAATAATGTTTTGTGCATCATAAGCTGGAATTTTGATATGTTGATATTTTAAGTGAATGCCGATGTCCAATTTAGACATCAATTTGCGCGCATAAGCCACTCCCAGCGTATTATCGCGCCAAGCTCCGAAACCAAAATATTGATACGAAAACCCTAATACACTTGATTTGGACGGCGTGACTAAACCCATAGCAATAGGTCGCAGATTTTCAACACCATACCGCCATTCAGATGCTAAAAATGCTGTTGTTTTCTCAACACCCCATAGGTTTGAAGGATTACTGAAAAGGGATTCTGCACCTTGAACGGCGACACTCGCTTTGCCCATTGCAGAAAAGCGACCACTTGAAATCAAGGAATAGCCGATTTGTGCAGGACATGAGGCTATCCAAAATAGGATAAAGAAGGTGAAAATACGTTTCATACTGAGGGGGTGTTTAGGGAAATATTTGTTACACAAATTTAATGGTTTTTCGGAAATCGTTTCAATTATTGAATAATAATTTTACTCAGTTAGCATTTTCATTCTATTTATAATTTTAAAAATAATAAAATTACTACTATTACATTGATAATCAGCATTTTATGATACCTTTGGCAATCTGTTTATTAAAGTCGTACCACGGGCTTCAGTCCGTAAGTGTCTAATGAATTGCCATAATTTCTAAACCTTTGCGGACTAATGTCCGTGATACGGCTAAGTTATGAAAATACTTACCTTTTTTAATTCATATTTTTAATTTTAACTTCACTTTATGCACGCCAAAAAGTCGTATGGACAACATTTTCTGAATAAACCTGAAATAGCTGAACAAATAGCCAATGGTTTGACTTTGACGGACACTACAAAAAAGGTTTTGGAAGTGGGTCCCGGGCAAGGGATGTTGACGCAATATTTGCTGAAAAAGGATTATGAACTGGTGGCGGTAGAAGCCGATAAAGATATGGTGGCGGTTTTAGAAAAAAAATTCCCCTTCTCTTTTTCTCAAAAACACGGTGAAATGACTGTTCGGCAGCGCATTTTGTTTGAGGATTTTATGAAAACAGATTTGACAAAAGTGTTTGATAATCAACCTTTTTCATTGATAGGCAATTTTCCTTACAATATATCTTCACAGATTATTTTTAAAATGATTGACAATCGGGCATTGATTCCTGAAATGGTCGGTATGTTTCAATTAGAAGTTGCCGATAGAGCTATTTCTAAACCGGGCGGTAAAGACTATGGCATTTTGAGCGTCCTCGTTCAAGCCTTTTATACGGGTGAAAAGCTGTTTAATGTTGATAAAAGCTGTTTTTCACCCCCGCCCAAAGTGCAATCGGCGGTCATTCGCTTAGAACGTAAAGCGAATCAAGACTTGGGTTGTGATGAAATTTTATTTAAAAAAGTGGTGAAACAAGCGTTTTCTCAACGCCGCAAAATGTTGCGCAATACCTTGAAACCGTTTTTTGAAAAAGACCCCGCCGTATTGATGGCAGATAATTTTTATATGAAACGCCCTGAAACTTTGGGTTTAGAAGAGTTTGTGCGTTTGACGAATGAGATTGCGCAGAAGAATCAATAAAAGTAGTTTTTTAATGAAATGTGCTAATCACCAAATTCCCTACAAGGTTGTTTTTTTTATAATTTCTTGAACGATGGGGCTACATTTAAAAGTGCTGGATACTTCGTTGTATTCTATCCAACCTTTCTGTGCCAAAGCAAGAAGATTTTGTTCTAAATCAGTGGCATCAGGCAATAAGGTTTCAAATGTTTCAAACGCAATACTTTCAGGAGGTAAACCTGTAAAAACAGAGAGCACAGCCATTTCTGATTGAGATAATTCACTTAAATCGTACATAGAAGCCATAATATTTTCTGGTTTATCTTCATGCAAAACGTTTTGATTAGGATAATATACTTGCACTTTTTGGGTTTTAGAGAGTGCCAACAAGCCCTTAGTTTGCAAGTCTACTAACAAATCGTTTAGCGTATAATGTTGTTTGAGACGATTGAATAAAAATAAATTTTTTGCCAATAACTCTAATACCAATGTGTTACTGCCTACAGCACGGAAGATTTGTTTTAAAATCGGTTCTTCATCTTGTTTCAATTTGGGATAGTATTTTTTAAACAGTGTCAGTGCCTCCAATTCGGATAAACTTTCGAGATGGTAATTATCTATTTGGCTAAATTCAGAAATACGAGTTGTGATTAATATATGTAAATTACGACAACTCATCAAATTTTGGTAATTGAATTTAAGGTCTTTAATATCATTGACATTATCAATTACCAACAGGCAAGGTTGTTCGAGTTGCGCCATACCCCTCAGTAAGATATCAGTTTGTTCTGTTTTTGACATAGTTTTGTCAAACTTTAAACCTAAAGGCGATGCTAAATTAGTAAGTAAAGCATCAATAATATTGTTTTCAACCGTTACCCAAGCGGTATGTACGTAGGAGTCGCGATAAATGTCATAATATTTAGCAGCTAAAGCCGTTTTACCTACTCCAGCTAACCCATTTATCAACAGCATTTGTGTTGGATTTGAAAAGAACTTGTGTTTAATCGCTATTAAATCTTGTTCTCTTCCAATAAAAATTTCAGATATAAAAGGTGGTTTAGTAAGGGCACGAGGAATTTTTAGATTGTTATTATTGTAATAAATTTCTGTTTTATCGTTTCCATAAACATTTTTAATTTTCCCGTTATAAAGGCTTCTGTATATCGTCACCTTCACCATTTTAGGATTATCTATATTTTCAATTTGGGCGCGTTTCAATCCTTGTTCTTGCAACGCTTGTTGGGAAACATTAATGCCTGTACCAGCTCTTTCCATGTGTTTATATAAATGAAAAACAGCAGCAATAGTTGGATTTGTTAATACTGTACCTTCTATTTTGTTGACATCAATATTGTCTGGTAGATGTCCAGGGCTTTTAATTTCGATTCTATCATCGTATAACTCGACTTGAATATAACTTTTTACATCATGTTGAAAATCACGATGCACAAAGGCATTTGCAACAAATTCGCGTAATGCTATTAGAGGAATTTCATAAATATCTTGGCTCTTTTCACGGTCACGACCTAAGGGAATATGGGTACGTAACAACATCATCATTTTTTCAAACTGGCGTATGATATTGCCATTCAATGTTTCTAATAGAAGAATATGCGCCCTGTCAGTACCTTTAAATATTATAAACTTAGATTCAGTAGCAGTATGGCAAATAGTTTGTATTTGATTACGTTTACCGAGACAGAGAAATGTTCCTTTAAAAATATGTCCATTTTCTGCTAACGATAAGTGAATGAGTCTTTTTTGAATTGTCAAATTGTCCAAAACTAACCCTTCTTCATCAAAGGCTCTAACAACGCGCTCCATTTTAAAAAAACGCTTCAATTCTTTATCATCCAAGTCGTCTGCTTGTTTATCTTTAAGAAGTTCTGAAGTGCCAGCTCCCCTGTTGAGATAAATTTTTTCTTTGATACTTTTATATTCATAAATTTCTTCTGACAGCAATACGGCTTTTTCCATTTCTGCTTGAATAACAGGTGATTTTCCCTGCTCTTCAATTTCTCGTAATAAATTCAAAATACCCATACGAATTTGATTTTGGGTAATTGAGGCAGCATTGGTATCAATTGTTCCCAAATGAATATGTTTGATGACATCCTCAAAACGAGCAGCGTGCATAAGAGCATCGTCTAACTTTGGACTATCTTTCAATAATTGTTGCAATTGCCTTAGTGCAACTTTCAAATCTCCTTTTCCAATAAGGGCACGGATACGGTTAAGAAAAATTTGGGTAGTCATCTAATTTAAGAATTTTATGGACAAATATAGGCAAGTTTTGAAAAATATATTTCCATTTTCTAATCAACTCACTTTTATAGGATAATTAAAACTTCAAATGCCTAACCGTCAACCCATTATTCATCAATTGATTAAGCGAATCTATACCAATTTTGAGGTGTATTTCAGCAAAATGTACCGTCACTCTTTTATCATTTTCCTCTGTTTTCACACCTTCTGGAATCATCGGAATGTCTGAAACAAGCAATAATGCGCCTGTTGGAATTTGATTTTTGAAACCTACGATGAAAATTGTGGCTGTTTCCATATCAATCGCCATACAGCGCAATTCCCGCAGATACTCTTTGAAATCTTCTTTATGTTCCCACACACGGCGGTTTGTGGTATAGACCGTGCCCGTCCAATAGTCTTGTTCGTAATCTCTGATGGTGGTTGAAATGGCTTTTTGCATGGCAAAAGCGGGGAGGGCAGGCACTTCTGGTGGCATGTAATCATTGGAGGTTCCTTCGCCTCTGATAGCGGCAATGGGCAAAATCATATCACCCACTTTGTTTTTATCATGCCGCAAACCACCACATTTTCCGAGAAAAAGCACGGCTTTTGGCATAATAGCGGTCAATAAATCCATAACAGTGGCGGCATTGGGACTGCCCATACCAAAATTGATGATGGTAATATTGTGAGCCGTAGCGCACAACATAGAACGGTCTTCACCTTTCACTTCCACATTGTGCCACTCTGCAAATAGTTTTACATAGTTGCTGAAATTGACTAATATAATATATCTGCCAAAATCCTCCAGCTTCACGCCTGTGTAACGGGGTAGCCAATTTTCAACGATTTCTTTTTTGGTTTTCATAAATTGTATAATTAGGAATTAGGAATTAAAACGGGTTTCAAAGGTATAAAAAATAAGTTCGCCTTATGACTAAGCCCGAACTTTAGTTCAATGCCATTAAGCTAAGGATTATTGTTCGATTTATTCGGGGTTTATGTAGAGACGTTGCACTGCAACGTCTTAGGTTTAGCTATTTTTCACCACAATCAAGACGTTGCAGTGCAACGTCTCTACGT
>JAYUQN010000547.1:0-3702 GCA_043756725.1 Saprospiraceae bacterium | reverse complement strand
ACCGTTGCCAACTTGCCATAATAATATGGTTGTAAATGACTTGCGATTTGAATCTGTCCTTGTGAACATTCAATTCGCCTTCGCGTGTTAATAGGCGGGTGGGCTGGGTTCGGGTATTTTTTCTTTCCATGAGTTAATAAGTTTCGACATTCTACTAAGTGTTTCGACAAAGCCGTTGTTTAAGTGGTTAAAAACGCTTAAAATTACAGGCTTTTTGGTGAAATTTTACACTAATTTTGTGCTACTTTCGTAAAACATTGATTATCAATTTGAAACCATACTTTATGTAGGGTTTTAAAATTATCAATATTAAAAAATTCAATATGCTTTTTAAAAAATTCAATTTTAAAAAAGTTGCCTTTGTTACGTTGGTTTTTGTTTTTTTTTTACCCCCCTCAGTATCCGAGGCACAATCCTTTAAAGAAAAGACAGAAGCTTTCAGAATCCATTACAAAGAAAAGTTTAAAGCCAATAAGAATGCGCCTTTGAAAGAGGAAAGTTTCAAATATATGCGCTTTTATGAACCTGACTCGAGTTATAGCGTAGAATGTATCTTTAACACAACGCCTGAGGCTGTCGAATTTCAAATGCCTACATATAGCGGTTTGTTTAGAGCCTATATTAAATATGGTGTCTTAACTTTTAAAATACAAGATTCTACCTTGCAATTGTCTGTTTATCGTAATTTGACGCTTAAAGATAATGCGGCTTTTCAAGGTTATCTTTTTGTCCCCTTCAAAGACTTAACCAACGCTAAAGAAACGTATGGCGGTGGACGATATTTGGAAATGTGGGAAAGAGACATTCAAAATGACAAAGTAATTTTAGATTTTAACAAATCTTACAATCCTTATTGCGCATACAGCGAGGGTTACAATTGCCCGATACCACCGTCTGAAAATCATTTAAAAGTAAAAATTAATGCGGGTGAAAAAATTTTTGAAAAACATAAATAATAATCAATTTCAGATTTTGGATTTCAGATTTCAGATTGGTTGTGCTCGCTTGAAATGTGAAATCTGACATTAATCATTTTATTTTCAATCAATTCCTTATGAATTATTTTCAATCTATTAAAAACACGTCTTTTTGTCTTCTGGCTATCTTTGGATTTGCTCTTAGCACCCCCTCAGTATTGAAGGCTCAAGTGGCTCCTAAAAAAGTCACTTCTTCGGATATATACGATGCCCTTAAAAAACTTCAAGTTTTGGGAACCGTTATGTATGTGGCAGCGCATCCAGATGATGAAAATACGGGCATGATTTCCTATTTCGCAAACGCTCGTCACATGGATGTCACCTATCTTTCACTCACTCGGGGTGATGGAGGACAAAATCTTATTGGAACTGAATTGCGTGAATATCTCGGAGCCTTGCGCACACAAGAGTTGCTCATGGCACGTGCCACGGATGGAGGAAAACAACTTTTTAGCCGTGCCAGCGATTTTGGTTTTTCAAAATCTCCTGCTGAAACTTTTCGCTTTTGGGGTAAAGACGAGATTTTATCCGATGTAGTTTGGGCAATGCGCAAAGTGCAGCCCGATATTGTCATCAACCGTTTTTCAATTGATACAGCTTATGATACGCATGGGCATCATACGGGTTCTGCCATAATGAGCCACGAGGCTTTTGATATTGTAGGCAATCCTTCAAGCTATCCTGAGCAAATGAAATTTGGCGTTCAGCCTTGGCAGCCTCAACGCTTGTTCCACAATATATCGTGGTTTTGGTTTGGCAGTCAAGAGAAATTCAATGAATATGTAAAAAAAGAGCAAACCATTGGTTTAGATATAGGTGTTTATTTACCCACTCGTGGCAAATCTAACAATGAGATAGCCTCTGAAAGTCGGTCTATGCACAAATGTCAAGGCATGGGTAATACCAGCAGCAGAGGCTCAAATACAGATTATTTGCAATATTTGAAAGGGGCAAAAGGCGATGTCAAAGCCATTAAAGACCCCTTTGAAGGCATCAATACAACATGGTCACGCATAGCAGGGGGAGAGCCTATTGGTATAATGCTGGCAGACATAGAACGCAATTTCAGATTAGACGACCCAAGTGCAAGCGTTTCATCGCTTTTGAAAGTGCGTAAAATGATTCAAAACCTCCCTGAAAGCCATTGGGAAAAGAAGAAATTGGGGGATATTGAAAAAGTGATAGGCTGGTGTGCTGGTATTTTTTATGAAGCTACTACCCGAGAAGCCGTTTATAATGGCAAAGGCAATTTAATCGTAAATTATGAAATCATCAATCGTTCAAATGTAGCTGTTTCATTGAAAAATATACAGCTTACAGATAATCCAATTGGGCAAAAACAATCTGTCATAAAAGCAATTGCCGTCGATAAAACGCTATCAAATAACAAAGGTTTTAGCAAAGCAGATACAGTCACATATCCCGCTGAAATCTCTGCACCCTATTGGTTATTAGACCGCCCAGAAGTGGGTCGTTACACGGTCTCAAATCAATATTTAAGAGGTTTACCTGAATCACCTAAGCGGGGAAAAGTACAGTTTTTACTCACCATTGAAGGTGAAGATATGACATACCAAACAGATGTGGTCAATAGATTTGCTAATCCTGCAAAGGGTGAAATTTATAGACCCCTCGAAGTGACCCCCTCAGTATTTGTCAATTTGACAGAGAAAGTGTATGTTTTTGCCAGCAATGAGCCTAAAAATGTCCAATTTGTTGTCAAATCATCAGGCGATAAAATATCTGGCTTTTTACAGCCTAATGCCCCAACTGGATGGACAATTGAACCGCAAAAACTGGATTTCAATATAAAACAAAAAGGAGAAGAGCAAATTTTGACGTTCAAGCTTACGCCTTTAAAATCGGAAGGCGATGCTCTACTTTCAGCAAAAGTATTTTTAACAAACGATACTAAAGGTTTTGATGCTCAATCCGTCAGAATAATTGAATATGACCATATCCCTACGCAAACCGTTTTGCAACCTGCACAAGCTAAAATCGTGAAAGTAACGATTGAAAAACGGGGCAATAATATCGGTTATTTTATGGGTGCTGGTGATGATATGCCTGCTTGTTTAGAGCAAATTGATTATAATGTTTCGATGATAAATGACCATGATTTTCAAACTACGGAAGGTTTAGCTAAATTTGACGCCATTGTCTTAGGCATTCGTGCTTATAACACTAAGGAGAAATTGAAATTTTACAATACTAAACTCTTAGAGTATGTGAAAAATGGCGGTACAGTTATCGTGCAATACAACACAAATGGCAGAGATTTATTAGTGCCCGATTTTGGACCTTTCCCCCTCAAATTGGGACGTGGACGAACAACAGAGGAGGACACTGAAATCCGTATTTTGAAACCCGAACATCCTGTCTTAAACTCGCCCAATAAAATCACGCAAAAAGATTTCAGCGGCTGGGTGCAAGAACGTGGCTTATATTTTTTGAGCGAATGGGATGCACAATACGAAGCCATTTTAAGTTGTAATGATGTCGGCGAAAAGAAAGAAGATGGTGGCTTAGTGATTGGTAAGCATGGAAAAGGCTATTTTGTTTATACAGGTTATTCCTTTTTCCGTCAGATGCCTGCAGGTGTACCCGGGGCTTATCGGCTTTTTGCTAATCTGTTGTCACTTGGAAAACAATTACCTTGATTTTTTAATTAAGCAAGATTTAGGGTAAGTTTTTTGAGAAATGTTAAATTGGTTTTGATTTTTTT
>JAYUQN010000546.1:0-10450 GCA_043756725.1 Saprospiraceae bacterium | reverse complement strand
CCACCGTGTCGGTTTTTCATCAAGGTTGAAAATTGTAACACTTGCGAATGTAAAGGTTTTGAGAAATTGTCTTTCTATAATAGCAATTGGTCTGTCCCGTCTAAGCCTACTAAATGTGATAGTTCGATGCAGTTACCTTGTGTTTTACCCAATTTGGGGGGCATATTTTTATTTCATGGCGATTTTCTTTGTTCGTCAAAAATTTGTTTAACAGATTCTGCGTCTTGGTCTATCGGGCAAGGTAATACCAAAATTGAAAGTGGTAGTTCAGTACTTACCCCAGATCAATTTGGGCAGCCGAAGGGACATTTTGATATTTTCTTAAACCCAGCTTGGTTTACACCCGGCGTACAATATACGATAACCGTTACAGGGATGTGTGGCACAAAAGTCTGTACTTGTAAGGTCAATTTCACCGTTGCCGCTTGCCCTTGCGCTTGCCCTCTGACAGCGGATGTGGCTAAAGGATTCAAAACGATTATTCCGATAAGCCCTACACCTTGCCAACGGCTTTTGATGCCAATTGGGTTATGTCCAACGGATGTTGTTATGTGGTCTATAAATGGCGTCAATGTGGCTGGCACAACTCTTGGAAACGCTGCAAAAACAATCACTTTCCCCGGTTCTGGCAGTCACGATGTTTGTATGACTGTCGTTAGAACAGTTAATGGGCAAACCTGTACGGGTAAGTTCTGTCGAAAAGTCAAAGTTTATTGTGGTCCTCCTGACCAAGACCCAACCCTTGCTTTTTGCAAAGCGAATGGGGTCAAAAATGGCAATTTTACTGAGGGGGCAAAAGCTGGGCATTTAAACGGCACGGGGGCTATCACCAATTGGCAACTCTTTCCAAATATTGGAGATGGTTCTGTTATGATAGACGATAACAGCGGAAGCTACGATGCAGGTCATTTAATTTTCAATGGAGACAAAGGAAATTTTGCTGCTGTTTCACAAAGAGTGAGCTTACAACCCAATACTTTCACCACCTTAGAGTTTGAGTTCAAGAACTATAACAGTGAAAGTACACCAACGGGTACAGTCTTAGAATTTAGGTTAGAACCCGACCTCGTGCCGGGCGGACCTTCACAAGTGCTTTATACACAAGTGATTAGACCTGAACATGTTGGATGGACAAGTACGGCGGTTTCTGTTAGAGTTTCACCGAATCCAGAGTATCCTAACTTGATTGTGTGCGTGCGGAATGAAAATGAGGGGGTCAAATCAAGTGTTGGTATTGACAATTTGGTGATTTGTACTGGAACAGTCAGTGATGTAAAGAGCCTGGATTTGGTAAAACCGATTCACATCTACCCGAATCCAAACACAGGTTTGTTCACAGTTGAATTGCCACAACCCGCTACCCGAGACATGAAATTCCGTATCACCAACCTAACGGGGGCAGTGATGTTTGAAAAGCAAACCAAAACAGGAAGCCCGTTACAAACAATGGATGCCGGTATTTTACCAGATGGTTTGTACTTCTTGCACGTTGTTTCAGAGGGAAAAATGATGGCTGTTGAAAAATTTGTGAAACAATAAATTGAGATTTTTACCACATAGGCACATTAGGAGGTTACATAGAAAACATAGAGATTCAGCGATAAAATCTATGTTTTCTATGTAACCTCCTAATGTGCCTATGTGGTAAAAATCTCACTCGTCAGGTAAAGCAGCAAAATACTCATTGACATAAGTTTTTTGTCCTTCTTTAAAAATATTTTGAACATGAAAGTTAAGTAGAATACCTTTAGGCTTTTTTAGATGCTTCATATAACTCATTAAAGTAGCTCCAAAAACAGGATGAATATCTATGGTTGCTTTATTTTCAACGATAATTAAATCTTCAACTAGAATGTCGTATCTCATTTCGCAGTCTAGCATGATGTCTTTATAAGGAGCTTGTATTGTTTGTTGACTTTTGGTTTTTAAACCACGCAACCCTAATTCGTGTAAAAGTGCTTTTTCATAATTGCTCTCTAAAAGCCCTGGTCCTAAAATTCTATGGACTTCTATAGCTGCACCAATGATTTGATAGGATATTTCATTGACCGTTTTCTTTGTAATTTTCATAGTAATTATTTTAGGTGAATTTTACCACATAGGAACAATAGGAGGTTACATAGAGAACATAATCTTTAGTGCGTGAGATTCTATGTTCTCTATGTAACCTCCTATTGTTTCTATGTGGTAAAAAAAAATTATTTCAGCCGTGAAAGTAATAACTCTAAATGTATTGTTTAGTCATAATATAGTCATTTTTTACCACATAGGCACATTAGGTTGTTACACAGAAAACATAGATTTCAGTACCTATTCTATGTTCTCTATGTAACAACCTAATGTGCCTATGTGGTAAAAATATGTTAACAGTTTAATCATTTTCAATTTTTATTGAACTTTCTGAATGAATTAGAAGTTTTAAATGAAAAATCACAATCATCGTTCAAGTAAAATAAATATAAACCCAATATGAAAATTCCCACAATCCACGGTCTCATTGATAGGCGCATCTTAATCAACTTCACAGCTGACCCTAAAGTGGTTGCACAAATTATCCCTGCACCTTTTAGACCCCAAATTTATAAAAATAAAGCCATTGTGGGCATTTGTTTAATCCGCCTTAAAAACATCAAACCCAAAGGATTACCCGACTTTTTGGGTGTCGGTTCTGAAAATGGCGCACATAGAATTGCGGTAGAATGGGATGAAAACGGGCAAGTAAAACAAGGCGTTTTTATTCCCCGCAGAGACACTTCTTTAAGGCTGAATACCCTTTTGGGTGGGCGGCTTTTTCCGGGCAAACACCATTTGGCACAATTCAATGTTCAAGAAACAGCCGACACATATCATATTGATTTTACAAGTTCAGACAATACCCAAATTTCAATTGATGCAAAAGAAACAACCCATTTTAACCCACATTCTATTTTTGAAAACTTAGACACAGTTTCTGATTTTTTTCAAAAAGGTGCAGTGGGTTATTCCCCAAATGGTAAAAAATTTGATGGTCTAAAACTACAAACCTATCAATGGCAAGTACGTCCACTTGAAGTCAGTGCCGTAAAATCCAGTTTTTTTGAAGATGAAACCCTGTTTCCAAAAGGGTCTATTCAGTTTGACAATGCTTTGTTGATGACACTGGTGGAACACGAGTGGCGCAGTGTTGAGAGTAAATAATCTATTTAATTTCAATTATTTACATAGCATAAAAATAAATATTTGTTTTTTATTTTTTACCTAGTACCGCTTTTTATATTAATAATCAGACGCTTAGAACAACACTTTATCCGCAAACATTTTTACCACATAGGAACATAGGTTTTTAACATAGAAAACATAGATTTTGAGCGGAATTCTATGTTTTCTATGTAACTTCCTATTGTGCCTATGTGGTAAAAATGTCATCATCGAAATTGCTAATAAGCTGAAAATTCCCTAATGTGTTTTTACCGAATATCAACTCATTTCAACCGAATTTTAAGTCTTAATAACCGAATTTCAATTGGAGCAAAAGAGTTGTTAGTTTTTAGTTGAAATTGCGGTATTATTTAACCCTCTAAGTCTAAACTGTTTGACATTTTCAACATTTTTTAACCCCTTTTCATTTTAACCCTTATTTTAAATTTTAAACCGATTTAGTAATGAAAAATGTAAGTATGTTATGTATTCTAATGATTTTCGTCTGTGCTTTAGCCAGTTGTAAAAAAGAGAACGAGCAACCATCTGGCTCAACAGGTTCCATCACTTTCAAATTTGACACGACCAAAACCTTCAATTCCTCTTTTTCTGGAAGTGTTTGGGAACCCACCAATGGGCTTTTGAATACCACCGCCAAATCTGGGAAATCTATTATTTTATAAGCCGTTAGGGCTACTTAAAAAACGTATTTTTTAACCCTTTAAAAATTTTATTCAGTCATGACAAATTCTCTATTCTCGTTCTAAATCAAATTTTTTCTTAACCCTTTTAACTTTTTAAACTATGAAATTTTCACTTTACTCTTCAGTGCGTCCCGCACTGAACACACCCTTGCTTTGCTACAATGTAATGGCTCGAAAAAGCAAAATCATTACAAGTTTGTTTTTTGTTTGTTCTATTTTTATGTTGAAAGCGCAGCCGTGGAATCAATTATCTCCCATATTCCCACCAACCTCTGCAAGCAGCTTGCTTGGTATTCATTTTGTTGATGACCGCATTGGATATGTTGTTGGCACGAATGGTGTCATTAGCAAAACAATTGATGGTGGTGCAACTTGGATTTCACAAGCAACTGGTTTTAACAGTTTTTACTCTACCTACTTTATTGATGCCAATACTGGATTTGCAGTCGGTGATGGTGGTATTATTAGAAGAACCGAGGACGGCGGTGCTAATTGGCTGCTACCTGTTATTATAAATAACACGGCATCTAACCCAGCTCCTCCTGTTGGAACCGCTTACAGGACAGTATGGTTTTATAATGCTTATATTGGTTTTATTGTTGGCGGCGTATCAACTTCTTCTGGTGCTATTCTTAGAACTACGGATGGTGGTAAAACTTGGGACAATATTTCACCTACACCCAATATAGGGGCAGGAGGAAAATCGTTTTATGGTATTTTTTTTACTTCTGCATCAACTGGGTATGCGAGCGACTTTGATGGTAAAATATGGAAAACGGTCAATGGAAATGCAACCTCTCCTACATGGAATGTAATATATACTTCAATAGGCAATCATCTAAATGGGCTTTATTTTACATCTCCCACCCATGGTTTTGCAGTTGGGGGACAACCCAGTTCTAATAATGGTATTGTATTAAAAACGACGGATGCGGGTTTAACGTGGGGTACTGTAACGGCTATACCTAATACTAGATTTTATTCAGATATAAATTTTTTTGGTAAAACGGGTTTTGTTAACGGGGGTAATCCAGTAAGTAATTTGAATGGTGTAATTTATAAAACAATTGACGAGGGGCTTAATTGGACACCAGAAACGATAAACTCAAGTTCAGGTTCAAGACAATTTAGATTATCATTACCTTGTTCGCACACAGGCTTTTCTAGTGGTTTAAATGGCACAATTTTAAAAATAGAAGGCATCAACGAAAAAATATGCTGCGACAGTTTCAACAATACTTTTCTCAATGCCAATTTTACCTATACAAATTCGGGTAATGTTTATACTTTCACAAAACCCAATGGCATAATTTCTACGGATATACTCACTTGGACTTTTGGTGATGGACAAACGGCAAATGGAATGGGTCCAATCGTTCATACTTACCCCTCAGTATCCAACAGTTATTTGGCAACTTTGACCATTACAAGACCACAAGTAGGTGGCGATACCTGTAAAGTAAAACTGTGTCGGCTTATCAATACACAGCCTTGCCCTAATCTTGTAACGAATGGTGATTTTTCTAATGGTAATGATGGCTCATTCACTTCATTAACGCTTAATCAAAACTGTACAGATGGCGTTACAGGAACTTACTGGGTAGGCAATAATTTCACAACTAAATGTTCTCAGTGGACACCTTCAAGTGACCATACCTCAGGAACAGGTAATTTTTTAATTATTGATGGCTCAACATCTGGCACACCACCTTTTAATGTCTGGAAAAATGCAGCAGCCATACCTGTTACGGTTGGCACGACTTATAAGTTTTCTTTTTGGGTAAAAACAGCGTTTCAACAGCCTGCATTTGATATTGAAATGGCAATAGAAGATGTGAGTGGAAATCCCTTAAAATTTCAAAAATTAATCAAACCTACACTCAATTGGACACAATATAGTTTGATTTGGGTGGCTACAACCAATACAGTAAATTTAGCCGTTAAACAAACAAATACAGGCACCGACGGTAAAAGAGATTTTGGTATTGACGACATTAGTTTTACGTGCGTTAGTTGTGAAGATTTTATGACGGACGTAATGAACTTCGGCATACAAAGCACCTTCGTGTCTGGAAATACCTACAAATACTGTGTTTCACCTAATATTAGCTCAAGCGATATAGTCCAATGGGATTTGGATTGTAATGGAACGATTGATGCAACGACCAATACTGCGTGTCAAAATTTTACATTGACAGGTGCTAATAGCCAAATTTGCGCTACCGTTTTACACGTTATTAAGCCGGGCGATACGTGTCGGGTCAAAGTAAATACCTGCCTGCCAAATGTCTCATCAAAACCTTGTGTTTGTGATTCTACTTTTAATAACAGTGTTTCTGCTGGTTTTATATGGGTGAGAACACCGCCTTTTACCATCACCTTTACGCCTGTTAGTCTCCTAAATAATTGTGATTCCGTGAGGTGGACTTTTGGTAATGGTAGTGCTACGGCTAACTCTGTGGGCAGTGCAAGTGTAAGCTATACCTACCCGGGTGCTGGCACTTACAATGTTTGTATGTTCGTCACCCGCACAACCCCTGCTGGTGTAGTTTGCAAAAGAGAGTATTGTTTTTCAATAAAAATAGATGGCGCAAGTCCCGTTGCTGAAATAGCTATGCCTACTTTGAATGTGAAACCTAATCCGACCACGCAATCGGTACTTATCACGCTACCAGAAGGGATACAAAACATAGAGGGTATCCTAAAATTAAGCACGGTCGAAGGCAGAACCTTAAAATCTATGCCAGTACGCTCAACGGAAACAACTATGGATTTGGGCATACTGCCTGCAGGTCTTTATTTTATCTCTTTTTATGATGAAAAAGGGAATTTGCTGGCTCGACCTACTAAGTTGGTGAAACAGTAATAAATGATTTCAGATTTCAGATTGATAAGCTCGTTTGAAATCTGAAATTGGGAAATTTGAAATCACTTGATACCCCCTCAGTATTTTCAACAATTTTTAATCTAAAAAATAAAAAACAACGATGAATTTAAAGCATGTATTCATTATTTTAAGCATCACCTGTTTTATAAAAACAGGATACAGCCAAATTTCCATTGATAATCTTAAAGAACTGCCTAAAATCAAGCAAGGCACAACTTTCGTGGTAATGCGTGACACGACCACGTCCATAGCAAAAACGTATATGGATATTTACCGCAGTGAATGGAAATTCTCGAAATTAGCTTTCATTCAATTGGAAGATGTGGATAAAAACATGACGCCAACGAGTTCTTTTATCACCATCGGGGACAATACTACCACTACCCAATCTTATACGCGTGCTGACCCAAATCGCCGTATAGGACCCACAAATCCTGCGCTGAAACCGGGCATAAGTTATTCAAACACCCATATCTATCTGGAACTGTGGACGTGCAATGAGTCCTATTTTTCACAGACGAATAAAGCCGCTTTTAAACCCTATCATCCAGTAACGGTGGCGCATATAGAGTTATTTACAGATTATGAAGTCATGGCACACCCAGACCTGCTTTATGAAATGGATTACGATGGTGGTGGTCATATCCGAAATTGGAGTCCGGGGATTTTAAAAAACTACTTGCGGTTGCTTCATAAATTGTTAGACCGCAACGAAAAGCGGTGGCAGTATGCCAATGAAATTAATGAAAAAGCCTTAGCAAAGCTCAAGAGAGACACGCTTTTTGTGCCCGATTATATTTTAGTAAAATTTAATAAGCGCACAGGCAATGAGTCCAAAAAACACGATAAAAAAGACGTATTCAAAGACTACAAATATAAATATGCTTTGATATCGGCAGAAGCCTTGAGTCAAAAAATTCTTGAAACTGATAAGCCCTTTTACTATCTTATCTATGTAAAAGGTTCTACGGACAAATATATCAGTGTGTTTAATGCTCAAACGGGCGACATGATTTATACAAGATACAAACCTGTCTCCTACAATATCGCTGCTAAAGATTTTAAAAAATTAGTTGCCAGTATTCATTAAAATATTAAAAATCATTAAATTAAATCAATACATTATGAAAATTTCAATAAAAAATTTAAAAATATCGCTTCTGCTCATCGTAGCCAGTGTTGGGATTTTACATCTTACCTCTTGTGTCTCCGTTGATTCTATGCAAAATAAACAGTTTGATTACCAAAAAAATGAGTTAAATAAGGCAGCAAACAGCAAAACCATGAAGCCTGAACAAAAAGCGGATTTGCTGCTGGAACAGTATCTTGAAACAATAGAGCAAGTAGTGCAATCACCAAAACCCGTCAAGCAAAAGTATTTTACAACAGATATAGTACCTCCACAAAGTCCTCCCCCTATATCTACAAACCCCATCGCAGGGGCAAAGATTGTTTCTGTCTATCTGGAACAAAATCAAGCCGATATAGATAAAATTGTAGCGGACTGCAACACTTGGGTCAGTAGTTTAAACAAGGCACAAGCGAAAGAATTAGGCTTACGATTAGATAAAAAACCGTATATGAAACAGTATATAGATTTGATGCCAAAGTTCAAAAAAAAGTACAGCCAATTTAAAGATATTATGGATACGACTCGAAAAATTCTTACCGTGTATGGGAAAGAGGGTAAATTGGCGACGTTTGATTTTTAAATCTGATAATAGCTCCTTTTGATGCTTTTAGCTTCATCACGACTGGGCGTTCAGCAGTTTCTAATGTAAGAAATACACGCATTTTGTCATTCCGACGCAGGAGGAATCTGAATTAAAAATAAGCATTATTCCCATGGGATTCCTACGGAACAAGTATTTTTCCAAAGGAATTCCTACGGAAAAATCCAGGTTCCTGCTGCGTCGGAATGACAAAATCACGTGTACATTATACGTTAGAAATTGCTGCTGGGCGTGACAGTATTTCACCCTATTTTCACTCATAACGGGGTAATTGCAATAGGATTAATCTTTAAAAAATTATCTGTTAATATGCTGTTAAACACTTGCATTTTATATTATTTGTGTTTTTTTTGTATAAAATAAAATACGATACCCAAGTTATAATCAAATGACAACTTTCTGAATTTCTTTTTACTGAAACCTTTTGAAATCATTATGCCTATAAATCAATAGCATTTATAGGCATAATATAGCTTTACATTAGGACTTAACTACAAAATTTAACATTTAAACAGATATTGCTTTGAAAACCTCATTTCATTTTACTACATTTGTGCAAAACAATTTAACCAATTTAAACAATTATATATTGCAACAACTAAGGAGAAAATGTACTTTTACGTCAATATACTGAGGGGGTATCTCCCCCAACCTCTACCCTAATCAATCATCTTTCTACCTTGAAAAATATACTATATGAAGGCTTTTATGGCTTTGCATAAAACGCTCATTTGCAATATCTTACACCTATCTATTTTTTTAATTTTAAAATAAAAACTAACTATGAATCGAAAATTTTTAACACTTCTTGCCCTTTTATTTTCTATGTTAAACGCCTCTCATGCCCAAGCCCCTAAAATTGGCATTTTCGATACAGCCGCAGATGTAGGCAATCCAAAATTAAAAGGCAATTCCACTTATGATGCCGCTAAACAAGAATATACGCTCAAAGGTGCAGGGGCTAATATCTGGTACAACAGAGATGAATTTCACTACCTTGCCAGCCGTATCAAAGGAGATTTTATTGTCACCGCTGATTTTGAATTCCCCAATCCTGTTGGCAAACACCCCCATCGTAAATATGGGTGGATGGTCAGAGAAAGCCTGCAAGACGATGCGGCACATCTCACCGCTACCATACACGGTGATGGTTTGACGACGGCTCAATGGCGTCCCATGCGAGGGGCTTATATGCGTGACCCCGAAGACGAATTGTTTTTTCCGAAACGCAAAGCGAGAACCATTCAACTCGAGCGCAAAGGAAAAGAGTACACCATGCGCATTGCCAATGTAGGCGAACCCTTACAATCTTATGGCTCTGTGACAATGGAACACATTAGCGACAATCCCTATATCGGTCTTTTTATCGGTTCGCATGATGCGGATGCTATCGAAGAAGTGCGGATATGGAATGTGCGTGTGGATAAACCTATGCCTGCCTCCTATAATTTCAATGGTTCTGATACCATTGGCAGCCGTTTAGAGATTTTAAATGTTTTCACAGCGGAGCGCAAAGTCATTTATGAAAGTCCCGTTCGCTTTGAAGCGCCCAATTGGATGCCCGATGGTAAAAGATTGTTATACAATAGCAAAGGCAATATTTTTACGATACCCATTGATGGCAGTGAAACCCCTACGAAACTCAACACGGGAACCGTCAATAGAAATAATAATGACCATGTGATTTCTTTCAATGGTAAAATGTTGGGCATTAGCAGCAGTAGAGCGGGCATGTTTGGCGGCGGTTCCACCATTTACGTTTTGCCATTGACGGGCGGCGAACCCAAACTTGTTACTGAAAAAACACCCTCTTATCTACACGGTTGGTCAGCCAATAACAAAGAAGTGTTTTATGTTGCCCGAAGAGATACGAGCCGTAATTCACCCTATCATATTTTTAAAGCCAGTACAGAGACAGGTGTTGAAACGCAGTTGACTAACTTTAAATT
>JAYUQN010000545.1:0-10463 GCA_043756725.1 Saprospiraceae bacterium | reverse complement strand
ATAAGATTTTCATTTTTTTTTAACCCTATTTGAAACCCTACATAAAATATTTGCTCACAGAGTTACACAGAGTTAGATACTTATAATACGCTTTTTTTTCATCTAACTCTGTGAAACCTCTGTGTAACTCTGTGAGCAAATATTTTATGTAGGGTTTCAATTTATTTTTTAATAACTCACAGTAAGCCCCACACCAAAGCCCATATCGCTATCATAATGCGAACCAAAAGCCACATTTCTTGTAAAAATATATTTTCCACCGACCATATACTCTTTATCCGAATTGACCATAAAACTTGCTCTTAAGCGTTTGGCAAGGGGAATATCTTCACGCATCAGTTGCAAACGCACATTGCCATCGTGATAAACTTCGGCTTGAAATTTCACCAGCATCGGCAAGGTATAATCAAAGCCCAGACTCAAAAGCCGCCTATTGTCTTTGGTATTTATTTGTCCGAATAAGTTTTTTTCACCCTCTATTTTATCATGACCTTCCAATTTTCGATAGCGCCAATCGAAGCCAATAAAAGGCATAAACCATTGCATTTTACCGATATAGCGTCCAATATGCGTCTCCGTTTCGTAGCCGTGAAAATCATGATAACCCAAACGCCATTCTGTGCCCATGCTCCATCTTGTGCTTTGTAGCATCATTTCACCATCATTGCCATTGGTTGCAAAATCATTGCCTATCATAAAATGAAAGCGCCTATCATCAGCAAACAGTTGGCGTTGTGCCAATTTAGGATTGGGGATTAAGGGATTAGGTGCTTGGTTTTGGTAGGTAAAAACTCTACCCATTCCGCTCATCATGTGATACAAAATATGGCAGTGAAAAAACCAATCGCCTTCTACATTGGCGTTAAATTCTAAAGTATCGGTTTCCATAGGCATAATATCTATAATGTTTTTCAGCGGAGCCTTATCACCATGCCCATTGAGCACCCTAAAATCGTGTCCATGCAAGTGCATAGGATGGCGCATCATCGAATTGTTGTAAATAATCATACGGATATTTTCGCCCTTCTTAATCAAGAGTTTATCTGTTTCTGACACCACTTTATTGTCCATGCTCCACACATAGCGGTTCATATTGCCCGACAAAACGAACTTAAATTCTCGAATCGGCGCGTCTTTGGGTAGCGATGTGTTGTAAGGCGATTTCAGCAGCGCATAATTCAACGTTACGATATCAGAGAGTTTGTTGCTGTTGTATTGGTCGCCGTTTGTTGGCATGTTCGCCATTTTATCATTGGGCTTTTCATTGGCTGCACCTGTGATTTCGGGATACATAACAATATTCATATCCATTTGATTCAAAGACATATTCATACCCATATCGTCCAAATCGCCGTTCATTTTCATCATGCTGTTCATCATTGCCATGCCGTCAAAATACTTCAAGCGCGGCAAAGGTGTAGCCGGCTGTTTTTCACCCGCACCCAAATACAAAGTGGCATTTCGGATACGGTCTTCGGACGTTGCCATAAACGCATAAGATTTATTGTCGGTAGGAATAGTAACGACAACATCATACGTTTCTGAAACAGCAATGATAAATCTATCCACTTCCACAGGCTCCACATCGTTGCCATCATTCGCCACAACTGTCATTTTTCCACCCAAATAGTTGATCCAAAAATAGGTAGAAGCCCCGCCATTTGAGATGCGTAAACGGACTTTATCGCCTGCAGCCCCCTGCCCCCCAAAGGAGGAAATCGTTTGCTCACTTTTACCATTGATGAAAAACTTTTCATAATAGACATCACTCACGTCCATAGCGGTCATGCGTTTCCATTCGTTGGCAAGTTTTGTTTTGAAATAGCCTTGCTTTATGGCTTCTCCATAACTTTGTGTAGCGCCTTTTTTTATAGCAAACCAATCTGTCGCATTGTGCAACATTCTGTGGACGTTATTCGGATTCAAGTCTGTCCATTCACTCAAAACAAGCGGTATAGTCGGCAAATCATCTATATTTTTTCTGAAATGGGCGGCATTGGGTGCTTTGTTCATGACAAAAGAACCGTACATCCCGATTTGCTCTTGCAAACCCGAATGGCTGTGATACCAATGTGTGCCATGTTGAATAATAGGGAAAGTGTATAAATGGGTTGTGCGAGGCTCAATCGGCATTTGCGTCAAATTGGGCACACCATCTTCTTTATTGGGCAAAAACAAGCCATGCCAATGTAAAGATGTCGTTTCATTCAGTTCATTGTGGACATAAATTTCAGCCGTATCCCCTTCTGTGAAAGTGAGCGTTGGCATGGGTATTTGCCCATTTACAGCGATAGCTCTTTTAGATTTTCCTGTGAAATTAACGATGGTATCACGGATATAGAGGTGATAAACCACTTTTTTGCCCACATACTGCTCCGTAGGAGTTCCTTTGGAAAGGGGGGGTATGGTGGTAGTTGTAAGCGTTTTATTTGTTCGCAAAGGCGGGGGCTTTAAATGTTGAGCATTTACAGAACATAAAACATTAAAAAACGAGTATATAATTAGTATTTTTTTCATCTATTAAATCTTTTAGAACTTATAAAAAACAGCGTGAAACCTGAGGCAATAGTCAATAAACCGAAAACTGAAAATGCTCTTAACAACCAATTGCCTATGTTATCTCTTGACTGATAATCCATCGTGTGGAGCATCCACAGGAAATCGAAAATGCGCCATTTTGTATTGCGGTATTTCGTTACAATGCCCATTTCAGTGGCTACATAAACCGTTGTTGCGGTGGGATGTTTAAAGGTAACAGCGACGGCAGGCAAAGGGTTTTCACGGTATTCATTGTGTCCATCCACATTTTTTATTTCTTCAACAGATGTTACCGTAGGCTCGCCCTTAAATTGTTGCTTGGCAAGTGCTGTAGCTTCCGCAATACTGAGGGGGTCACGCAAAGCACCCGTTTGAGCGTCTGCGAGTTGATACATTTTATGATGTCCACCATGTAAAAACTCAATGCGATAGGTCGGTTTGCCTAAAATATCTATGAGTGAAATATTTAAAATAGAGTCCGCTTTGAGTATCTGATTTAGACTTAACAAAGGCACAGACGGTGAAACAAACGCCAAATCAGCCCGATACTGAGGGGGTGCTTTTTTCTGAAAATCGCCATGAATTTCATCCATATTTGACCAGCTGAAATACAGCCCGCCAAGCGTCCACATTAAAAATTGGATGCCGAGTAAAACGCCTAAGTAGCGGTGAATGCGGCGAATTCGATAGTTCCAGTTTGTTGTCATTTATAACAATTGTTCAAGATTTTTAAATTCTTCGTTGGCGTGTCTCGTTAATGTCGCCTGTTTGCTTTTTGTAAAGATAAAATTACGGATAAAAAAGTCTAAAATCCCGCTTTTTTGCTTATTTCCTATTTGCAAATCGTGTGTAACAAGTGTTCCATGAGGCTTTTCATCTAAAACTAATGTGAGAGAAATAGGTATAAAATAGTGCGCTTTCATGACTATTTTATGATTTTCAACCAATTCCATAACTTCCCACTTATACTTTACTGTTATATTATCCATCTTTTCATGGTAGAAAAAGACGCTGCCTAAAAGCTCTTTTGTTACTTTGATAGTTTTAAAATCTATATGCTCCTTTGGATGCCAACTGATGTATTTCGCCTTGTCCAAACCAAACATAAAATTATAAATCTGATTCGGTTTTTTACCTAAAATCTCGATTTTTGTAATGTGATTTGTCATGGATTGAGCATTTATAGCCATCAATAATAGAGCTATTGACAGCACTTTTTGATAAATATTTTTTTGAATAGCCATTTTAGAAATCTCATTTTTAGATTCAATTGTTGGGCGATGTAGAGACGTTGCATTGCAACGTCTCTACGTGCAATGTGTGAACTAACCTCATTTCTAATTTCATTTCAAAGATGTAGAGACGTTGCAATGCAACGTCTCTACGTGCAATGTGTGAACTAATTTCATTTCAACGTCTCTTTCACGCTACCACAAGTCAACATGGATTTACCATAATAAGGATTTTTAACCTTATTTTCCTTACTCAACCAATAGGCGCCCTTTCCATCATTTGCCATAGGGCAAAACTGTAAATAAGCAGGTTCTGTATTGATTTTCAAGGATTTAGTGACGGTGAAAAGGTTATTGGAAAGGGTTTCAAAAGACTCTCTTTGTTGCGCAATTTTAGAGGCATTGTTGCCGATTTGTTGCGCATCCATTTGTAGTTTTTTAGCAAGCGGTTCGTAAGCACTTCGCTGTTTGGCTGTCCAATCTTTCATGTCAATATTATCTAAAGCGGCTTTCAATGCCTTAGCATTTGTAGCGGCACCATTGGCATTGTCTGCCACCAAAGCGTCTTTTAAGCCATAATAAGCGGACAAAACAGGGGCAAATTGGGATTTTAAATCAAGCATAGCTGTATTATTACCCCCCTCAGTATTTTGAGCTTTTGGTGCTTGATTTTCCACTTTAAGCTTTGTTTCCGTTTTTTTATCTTCTGGCTTATTCATCATATCGTGCCCTGCATGAGGGTCTTTTTTAGGCGAAGTTTCTGTTTTTGCAACAGGCTTTTCAACGGACATAGGCGTAGGTTTTTCACCTGAAATAGTCTGCCATTCCGCCATGCGTTTTTTCATAGTGGCAATAGCAGTGGTATTGTTTTTCTTTTCATATAAAACGATAGCCCTTTGAGCGGCTGCGAGTGCAGCAGGATAATCCTTTAAATCGGCTAAAATCTTTTGAGCTAAATTGGGGTAATTCACTTTCGAATCGTCCAATTTTTCAGCAGCCAAAGCGAAATCAGCGGCTTGCCTCAAATTTTGATTTGTTGAATAGTAGTAATTGGCAGCTTGAAACATCACATCGGCATTTTGCTCCTTGTTTTCAACCAAACGCTTCGTAATTTCAGCAATGATATTGTCATTAAAAGGGCTTTTTACAGGTATTTTCACCATCGTATTTTCCCACATCAAGTTTAAAAACCCTTCTCCTTTGGCGTTCATATCATTGACGTCAATCGTGAAAGCCTCATAAAATTGCGCTATTTTTTGCGATTTTACGGTGAAACGATGAATGTCTTTTTGAGCATCGTAACCGAAAGACCCGTGCAAGCTCGTATCGGCATTGATGATAATTGTCCATTCAGTGGCTTTAGGTATGGTGAAAAGAGCGTATTTACCAGCTTTCAGTTTTTTATCGCCAATAGTCAAATCTTCATTAAAACTAAGGGTTGTGCAATCACTTGCGCCTGTGCGCCAAAGGCTGTCAAAAGGCACAAGTTCGCCGAAAATTTTTCGCCCTCGTGTCAAAGGGCGGGCGTAAGCAACTTGTATTTCAGTCGTTCCCAATTGCTGTGTAAAAGCGGCTTCGGGACTGGGTTCTGGTATTTTGAGTTTTGGGCTGTCTTGCGCTGATATTGCGCTTATTATCAAGCATAAAGCATTGATTATTAATAATTTTTTCATTTTTAATATTTATTTTATTATCGAATTTTAAAATCGTAGTCGTAGCACGGGCATCAGTCCTGTCCGTTGCACACATATTATTTTTTCATCATATCGGTGCTCTGCACCGATATGATGAAAAAATAATATGTGCGCAACAGACAGGATTGAAGTCCGTGCTACGTTTACTTTTTCTCCACGAGTGCCATCCCACATTTAGGGCATTTAGCATCTGCTTTATCACTTGTGACTTCGGGGTGCATGGGGCAAACGTAGGTATGCGTGTGCATCGTATCTGCTTTTATTTCTGCCTTCGGTTCAGCGGTAACAGGCGCAGAGGTGCTTTGATTTTGTTTAGAAGCATCTGTTTTACAAGCGATAAAACTGGCGATTAAGAGGGCGATTAAAAAGATATTTTTCATTTTTTAAAAGATTTTGATATTGAAAAGAATAATTTTTCACATTAAAAATAACATAGCAGCTGCCATGAGAACCATCAGTGAATCTTCAACAATTGTGACGGTGCTCATAGGCAGATTGAAAACGGCACCGAGACAAGCGCATTGGATTTTCTGTTTGTTCAAAACGCTTTTCAGAACGCCTATGGTACTAAAACCCATGACAATGATGGTGGCAACATTCGTTTCAAAAGGTTGATAATCAATTAGATATGCCACACCTAATCCCAATTCGATAAAGGGATAAATAAAACCATAGCCACGCCACTGTTTGGCTAAAAGGTCGTAACTGCTGTAACTATCTGCAAAACCTGCGAGGTCGAGCATCTTGAAAAACGAAAAGGCGATGAAAAAACCTGCCATAAAAAAGCGCATAAATTGCATCCCATCGAAGCCTTCATTATAGCCTGTTGTCAAAAACGCAATACCTGTGATATACACAAAAACGACTAAAAGCGGTTTATAAGTTTCGAACCAAGACTTTTCGGGTTCTTCAAAAACATTTATTGCCGTTTTTACTGAGGGGGTGTCCGATTTTGGATTTTGGATGTCAGATATCAGATTGTTACTACCTTTTGTGAAATCTGAAATTGTGTATTTAGGATGGTTTGCCAAAGCCACTTTCAAAGTGTCTGTTGAAACGTGATTTGTCATCGTAATTGTGGCTTCATTGCGTTGTTCATTTATTACAACGGATTGAATACCATCAATTTGTGATAAAGCTTTTTTGACTGTGGCAACGCATCCGTCGCATGTCAAGCCTGTTAATTGATATTGGTGTGTCATAATTTTATTTAATTTCAAAATTCATCATCATACCATCATCCTCATGTTCGAGGTTGTGGCAGTGCATCAAAAATAGACCTTTTTCATTGGAAAATTATAAACATTTGATTATCAATTTTTTATACAATGAAAATAAGCTATAATAAGAAGATAAAAGACAGACGAATGGCTGTCAAATAGAAAGACTTGTTATTGGCGGTTGCCAAATATCTTGAATGGTAGATTTTGAGAAAGCCTCTTTGTAAGAAAACACGGTTTTTAAGACAAAAACAGGTCGGCTTAGCCAAGTATCAAGGGGCAATTGTTTGGGCAAATCTGCACTGAACGCTATTGAAACGGAGCATGAGCAATCACCCCCACAACAGTTTTTCTTTTTAGAATCGGATGGGGGCTTTTTACAACACTCTTTTTCACATGTCGATTTGGTATGCGCCACTTCTTTTTTACACTTATCTTTTCCACATGCCCACATAGAAGTAGCGGGTGTTGTCGTAAAAACGAGCAACAAGATAAAATTGAGCGATATGGAAAAAATAAATTTCATCATTTTAATTATATAGACAACGCAAAATTAAGTGGTTTTGTTTTAAACTGTTTGCTGTATGTTCACAGACTGAAATCCGAGCTACTTTACTTTCAACATACTCGCATTGATAGCTACAACAATGGTGCTGACGGTCATCAAAACAGCTCCTGCGGCAGGGGTTAATAAAATATTTTGATTGTATAAAACGCCTGCGGCTAAGGGCAAGGCAATGACATTATAGCCCGTTGCCCATGCCAAGTTTTGAATCATTTTGCGGTAGGTCGCTTTGCCAAATAAAATCAAGCTCACAATGTCTTTGGGGTTGCTGTTTACTAAAATAATGCCTGCGGTTTCAGCGGCAATATCGCTGCCACTGCCCACGGCAATGCCAACATCGGCAATGGCTAAAGCGGGGGCATCATTCACGCCATCGCCTGTCATAGCCACAAATTCGCCTTTACTTTGCAGTTCTTTTATTTTCTCTAATTTTTGATGGGGCAATACTTCGGCTATAAAACTTTCCATACCCAGTGTATCGCTTACGCTTTTTGCTACTTTAGCGTTATCGCCTGTGAGTAAAATGGATTTAATATTATTTTCCTTTAAAATTTTAATGGCTTCGGCTGATTCGGGTCGTATTTTATCAGACAGGGCGATGTATCCTGCCAATGCCTTATTGATAATTAAAAACACAATCGTTTCAGTGTCATTGGCGGTGAAACCATTAGGCAAAGATATATTATTGTCCTTCAAATAGCCGGGACTGACCACTAATATTTTTTTACCTTCCACAGTGGCTTCAACGCCTTTACCTGTTATAGCCTTAAAATTTTCTGTTGCGGGAATCGTAATAGCTAAATCTTTTACTTTTTGTAAAATACCTGTGGCTATGGGATGTTCAGAATTTTGCTCCAATGCTGCGGCTAAACGAATAATGTCGGCGTCTTTTAAGTCTTTTTGCAGCGATACGATTGACGATACTTCAAATTTTCCGACTGTAAGTGTGCCTGTTTTATCGAATACAATAGTGGTTATCTTCCTTGAATTTTCAAAAGCGGTTCTATTTTTAATTAATAAACCACTTTGAGCTGACAATGCTGTTGATTTTGCCACTACCAAAGGCACGGCTAAACCCAAAGCATGAGGGCAACAAATGACAATGACGGTGACCATGCGTTCCATCGCAAAAGCCAAAGGTTGTCCCGTTAAATACCAATATAAAAAGGTGGTGATACCTGCAAATAAGGCGATAAAAGTCAACCATTTGGCAGCTGTATCTGCCAAGAGTTGTGTCTTCGATTTAGAATTTTGGGCATCTTGTACCAGCTTAATGACTTGTGACAAATAAGAATCTTTTGCCGCATGAGAGACCGTCACTTTGATAGCCCCATTGCCATTTATAGACCCTGCAATGATTTTATGTCCTTTTATTTTTTGAACGGGTGTAGATTCGCCCGTCAGCATACTTTCATTTAAATAGCTTTCACCGTCTAATATAATACCATCGGCTGCCACTTTTTCACCCGGTTTTATGAGAATAATATCATTTTCTTTAAGGGTATCAGTTCTTACATCCTGTACCATTGTGGTCATTACCTTATGGGCTTCGGCAGGCATGAGTTGAACCAATAATTCTAATTCTTTTGATGCACCTGCCACCGCTTTCATTTCTATCCAATGCCCTAAAAGCATAATCAGGATTAAAGTTGCCAATTCCCAGAAGAAATCCATGCCTTCTAAACCAAATACGATGGCGACACTATATATATAAGCAACGGTGATGGCAAAGCCAATTAAAAACATCATGCCCGGATTTTTTGCTCTGGTTTCATCTACTAATCCTTTTAAAAAAGGCATACCACCGTAAATGAAAACGATGGTAGAGAAAACCAATAGAATGTATTGCGACCCTTGAAACTGCCAATTGACACCCATAAATTGTTGTATCATAGGCGATAACAACATAATCGGAACGGTTAACGCCAAGACGACATAAAAACGTTTTTTAAAATCGGCTATCATGCCCGAAGAATGTACCTTACTGCCGTGAGCATCGGCAGTTGCTGTTTTTATAGGTTCCAAAGTCATTCCGCATAACGGACATTTGCCTGGCGCATCTTTTATGATTTGCGGGTGCATCGGGCAAGTGTATTTTTGAAGTGTTTGTTGATATTCCATAATTTTTGTTTTTGCATAAAATTCTGCGCTTCTGTGCAAACTTATTCTGTTTTATCTTCATCATGTAGCACCCATATCGGCACTGTGCTATTCCATTCTAAAGCCTGTGTAAGACTGGAATGAAAAATACGTTCCCAAAGAGAAAAATGGTGTGTAGCAACGGCAATGAGGTCAATATGGTTTTTTTCACGATAAATATCAATACCGCCACGTTCTGAAATAAACTCTAAATTAGCTGTTTGATATGGAACATTATATCCCGACATTAGGGTATCTATCATGGAAATATCAAACGATTCTTTGTTTTCAGAAACATGCACAAAATGGACTTTTGCGCCTAACTTTTGCGCCAAATTCAAGACTTTTTCGAGGTGTTGGGTTTTGAGAGACGTATCAGAAGTGGCATAAAGTATTTGTTTTATGCCTTTGTATAGACATTTTTCAGGTACAACTAAAACAGGGCAAAATGCCTTGCGTGAAACGCCTATCGAAACACTGCCCATGATATTGTCTATCAAACCCTTTTCTCCTTTTGCACCCATCACAAGAAATTCTGTGTTTTTTGACAACTCTATCAACACATCGTTAGGGTCACCTGCAAGGATTTCACAGGTTACTGATTTGTCTTGGGCATGGCGTTTCAACCGGGTTAAGGCTTCTTTTTTAAAGGTTTCGGTAGATGGCATAAGACCTACTAAAGGCAAACTTAGCGGGCTTTCAGGAAGCACATAAACACTGGGTTGTTCAATATAGACATTAACCAAGCGGATACTTGCTTGTAAATCAGCCGCCAAAGCTACCGCATAGTTAAAAGCGGTTCGGGCATTTTTGGACAAGTCCGTTGCAACGGTGATGTTTTTTATTATTTTCATAAGCCGAGTATTTGTAATTTTGGATAAAATTAGCCTTTTATGATAAAACCCATTATGAGCAATGTCATTCTTAACAATGATTTGAAGCAGAAATATACCCTCTTTTTTATTCATTTTTCGCTTGAAAAACCTGTTTATACTGAGGGGTATTTTCCAAATTGGTAAAGGCTGCTGTCACTTGCTGCTGATAGCACCCCTCAGTATTTTTAAATTGTGAATGA
>JAYUQN010000544.1:0-3717 GCA_043756725.1 Saprospiraceae bacterium | reverse complement strand
GCCATTGACTCTGCCCGAGAAAATACTGTTGTTTATCCACCAACGCTTTGTGTTGTTTTTCCAATTCTTCTTTATCTTTTTGGGTTTTAGAGAGTTCTTTATTGGCTTTTGAAAGTTCGGTTTGCACCGATTTATCGCCATTTTTAGCCAAATTTACTTGTTTTTGTAGGGTTTCACCAGTCGTTTTAGCATTTTCAAACAGTAAAATAGCTGCTGATACTGAGGGGGTCAATGTATTGGCTTGTTGTTGAAAATCATCGGCTTGTGCTTGATATTGTGCTAATAAATCGGTCAAACGCTCTGTTTCACCCCGATACAAACGGACAATAGTGGCGATATTTTGTATGTGTTCAGGCGTAAATTCCCTTAACGCACGGGTCACTTGTCTGAAAATATTGCGGGCATCAATAAATAAAACCGTGTGCTGCGTCCCGTGTTTGCTTTTATCAAAAAACCAAAGGGTGGCGGGAAGGGTAACGGTATAAAACATATTTTTAGGCAAGGTAAGCATCACGTCAATCACACCCGCTTTGATGAGTTTTTGACGAATATCGGCTTCGCTGTTGCGGGCATCGCTGGCACTGTTTGCCATCACAAGGGCAGCCCGACCTGTTGGTTTCAAGGAAGTTGCAAAGAGATTAATCCATAAATAATTGGCATTTGGGACGGTATTGACATCTTTGCCGCTTGCGTCTTTCGTATTGCTTTTGGTTTTATTTTGAGGAATACCGTATTCATTGAAGCGTTTTTGGTCTTTTACCCTATCCAAATTGACTTCATCAACATTAAAAGGGGGATTTGCCATGACATAATCAAACTGCCCATAGCTGTTATAAGGGTCTTCATAATAGCTATTAGCAGGTTTTATTTCACCCCGCAAACCATTGACAGCCAAGTTCATACGGGCTAATTTGACAGTTTCGGGCGTACGTTCAGTGCCATACACCATCAAATCTTTGGTATCCGTATCGTGTTTTTCAGCCCTTCGGCGGTCTACAAAATAGGAACTTTGGACAAACATACCCGCACTGCCACAAGCGGGGTCGAAAATAGTGCCTTTATAGGGTTCAATAATTTCCACCATGAGTTTTACAACGCTTGTTGGGGTGAAAAACTCGCCTCCTCCTTGCCCTTCTGCCATTGCAAACTCCGCTAAAAAATATTCATAAACTTTACCAAACACATCGCCCGTAGCGTCATCTGGAATATCGGCAAATATTTTCAAGAGCGTTTTAGGCAACGTTCTATCATCGGGCGAGTAGAGCTTAAAATATTCATCTTTGGGCAAGCTGTCTTTGAGTTCGGGCTTGTATTGCTCAATCAAGAGCATGGCATCTTTGATTTTTTTAGCAATATCTTCACTTTCGGGTAAGCTCAAAAGATAGGCATATTCCGCTTCTTTGGGTAAATAAAAACCACATTGAGCAATAGCAATCTCTATTTCAGAAAGATTCATTCTTGAGTTTGCATCTTGTGCTTTCAAAATAGCGTCTATTTCAGGTTTTATTTTATTGAAACGGATAGAGGCAAAACGCAGGAAAATCAAACCGAGAATGGGTGTTGCATATTCACTCGCTTTCAAGCCACTGTCCACCCGCAGTTTATCCGCAGCGTGCCAAAGGTCATCTTCGAGTTTTTTCAGTTGTTCTGATGTCATATAAGGAATAGTTTACATTTTGCCGTTATGAGTTTGGGCATTGAGTGGCGAAAATAGGTAAACTCTTTGACATAAAGTAATCGAGAATTTGGCTTGGGGCAGATTTACTAAATTTGAAAAATTTAGTAAATCTTTGGTTATACTACTACCCCAATTTCTCCTTCAAAAACGCTCCAGTAAACGACCCCTCCGTATTTGCCAAACCTTCAGGCGTGCCTTGATACACCAAATAACCGCCATTTTTACCAGCTTCGGGTCCCAAATCTATGACCCAATCGGCCGATTTTATGACTTCCATATTGTGTTCCACAACAATAACGGTATGCCCTTTTTCAACCAAAGCGTTGAGGGCATCTAAGAGTTTTTTGATGTCGTGAAAATGAAGACCCGTCGTTGGTTCATCAAAAATGAAGAAAACGTGGTCTTTTGAACGCTCTTTGCCGAGGAAAGAACCCAATTTCACCCGTTGTGCTTCACCACCCGAGAGTGTTGAACTGGATTGACCCAATTGCACATAGCCCAAGCCGACATCATTCAAAGGTTTTAGTTTTTGAAAAATGCCTTTATCTTCTTTGAAAAATTCAAGCCCTTGCTCAATATTCATTTGTAGGATTTCATAGATATTTTTTCCTTTATATTGCACATCTAAAGTTTCTGCTTTGAAACGCTTGCCATGACACTCTTCACACTCCAAATGCACATCAGCGAGAAACTGCATTTCAACCACTTGTTCGCCTTCGCCTTTGCAGGTTTCACAACGCCCCCCCTCAGTATTGAAGGAAAAATGACCGGGTTTGTAACCCCTTATTTTAGAGAGTTGCTGCTTTGAAAAAATATCCCGCACTTCATCATACGCCTTGACATACGTCACAGGATTGGAACGACTCGATTTGCCAATAGGCGATTGGCTGATGATTTCAACAGAAGTTAATTTTTTAAAATCGCCTTCAAGCCCGTCAAAATGACCGGGTAGCGTGGCAGCCGTTGGGTCTATTTCACGCTGCAAAGCGGGATAAAGTATCTGTTTCACCAAAGTTGTTTTACCCGAACCTGATACACCGCTCACAACTGTCAAGGTGTTTAAAGGAATTTTGACGGACACATTTTTTAAATTATGTTGTTTAGCCCCTTTCAATTCAATCCAATGAACACCTTTGCGCCTTAGTTTTGGCGTCGGTATTTTCATTGTGCCGTTCATATACAGCGTCGTCAAACTCTTTGCCGCATCTGAATAAATGTCTTTATATTCTCCTGCGAAAACCACTTCGCCGCCATGAATGCCCGCTTCGGGTCCCATATCTATCAAATAATCAGCATTTTTTATCACATCTTCTTCGTGTTCTACTACGACGACTGTATTGCCCAAATCCCGTAAAGTTCTCAAAACAGTCACCAACCGAGCCGTATCACGAGGATGTAAACCCACGCTGGGTTCATCTAAAATATACATTGAACTGGTCAAATTGCTGCCCAAAGTGCGGGTCAAATTAATCCGCTGCGTTTCACCGCCCGACAAAGTATTAGAAACACGGCTCAAACTCAAATAGCTCAAACCGACATTCATCATAAAACTCAAACGGTTTTTGATTTCCAACATCAAGCGTTTGCCGACTTGGGTATCCGATTCGTTAAGTTCTAAGGTGTTGAAAAATGTGGTGACTTCATCAATGGGAATATCCGTTAATTCTGAAATACTCGTTCCTGCAATTTTCACATAATTGGCTTCGGGGCGAAGTCTGCCCCCTTCGCAAGTCGGGCAAGTAGTGCGACCGCGATAACGAGCGAGCATCACACGGTTTTGGATTTTATAAGTCTGTTCTTCCAGCATAGAAAAAAAGCGGTTGATGCCTTCAAAATATTGGTTGCCACTCCAAAGTAATTGTTTTTCTTTTTTAGTCAAATCTTGATATGCCCGATGCACAGGGAAATCAAAATGATGTGCTACCCGTAAAAACGCTTCTTGCCACTCACTCGATTTTTCACCTTTCCAACAAGCAATAGCCCCTTCAAATACCGATAAAGCTTGGTTTGGCACCACTTTTTCTTCATCAATGCCCATC
>JAYUQN010000543.1:0-3717 GCA_043756725.1 Saprospiraceae bacterium | reverse complement strand
CATTCCACGAAGGAGGTTTTCCCGGAGCCTGAATGCCCCAGTAAGACGACATTGCGGATGTTTTGTGCATCGTAAATCATGTGTCTTTGATTTTTAGTTATCAGTTATGAGTTGGAAGTTTTCAGTTATGAAAAGATAAGTTTTCAGTTTCTTGCAACTGACAACTTAAAACGGACAACTTAAAACTGAATAAAGTGAGAAAAAAGGGTTAAAGATTGACCGACAGAATATATACGTTCTTTGAAGTCAAAAAATTCTGCCCGATTTGGCTTTGTGTTATAAATGTCGTATTTAATTTTTAATATCCAAATTTTTTGGGAATTAAATTTTAAAAAAAATGATAAATGCTCACTCAAACTATCTTCTCTATAAAAAATTATAATTATGACTATAGAAAGAACTGCGGAGGAAATCATCATCAGAATATCGTCTTCTATGAATGTAGATGATACTCAACAACTGATAGACTATCTGACCTATAAGCAAATAACTCAAAAAGCCAAGCTTCTCAAAAAAAGGTTGATTTGTTGGTTTCTACTGTCAAACAGGGACGTTGGGCGCTACGTCGTAATGCCTTTATGAAATGAAGATAGTCATTGATACCAATATCATTTTTAGTGCAATCTTGAATACAAATGGTAAAATCGGTGATTTATTGTTAAACTCTGGCGATGTTTTGGGATGTTTTTCAATTCTATTCACCTGATTTTACAAAAGAGGAATTGAAGAACACCATGATAAATTAGAAAAATTATCTAACCTCTCTTTTGGAGATATTGAATCCATCAAAGCCTTATTATTTAAACATATTCGGTTTATTATTTCCGCTATTATTCCGATCGCTGTGTGGGAATATGCTGAAAAAACAATGTAAGGGCGTTCGGGGTCTGATACCCACTCACGAGCGGAATTCGAGGTTCGATCAAAAACTTATACCAGCACGATAATTTTCTCACTTTTACTGAAGGGATACTAACTTTTATCTAAGAAGTAATAAGAGTAAAAACTAAACACTTTATGCCATCAGGTCGGGGTAATTGCCAAGATAGTACCCAATATCAAATTCTGGTGAACTGCGCCGTCCTACTTGGATGCCATAGGTCAGCCAATGTGCTGTTGCTGCCACATAATTTTATGCCCCGAATGCCGCTTGAAGGTCGCCGTACTGGTCAAGATAGTAACGTGCATCAAAGACAGGCAAACTGCGCCGTCCGTTTTGTAAAACAAGGGATGAGCCGAATAGGTAATTAAGCGTATAAACTTGAACAGCACCGGCTGGGGCATAATCTGTAAACACCTTTGTTTTTATCGTGTAAATCCTATTGGGGAAAGCCGCATTTAAAAAGAGTCCACCGTCGTCATGATGGAAAACAACTTGTCCGCTTGGTGTATTGATGGTGCGGGTAAAAGCAATTTGACTTTTGAAGAGTTATCTGCCGATAAGATTAAAGAGAAGTTGAAGATTTTAGATTGATAAAATGATGTTGTTAAGGACGCAGTTAAAAAAAAAGAAGACGTGAGCGTTTTCTACCTTTTATATTTGACAATTAAAATATTTTAACCTAACTTTGACATATTGTTTGCAAACATTGTGAACCATACAACCCGAGAAAAATGCCCCTAGCATCTGAAAAACCTACAAATGGAAAGCAAAGTAATAATACAACCCTTTCCCAACTCTCGCAAGAGCGAGCGACGAAATCCAATGCCATTGAGATTCCTTCCATTTCGTTGCCCAAAGGCGGCGGTGCTTTACGCAGTATTGATGAAAAATTTCAAGTCAACCCCGTCAATGGCACATCGTCTTTTTCAATTCCGTTGCCGCTTTCGCCTAATAGAAATGGTTTTACGCCACAGATGTCTTTGTCCTACAATTCAGGGGTAGCGAACGGCTTGTTTGGTATTGGTTGGGATATAGATTTGCCTGCTATTCAACGCCGGACGGATAAAAAACTGCCTCGCTATTTTGATACAAACGATGTAAAAGCGATTGAAAAAGAAGACAGTTTTATGTTTTCGGGCGTTGAGGAATTAGTGCCTTTTATGGATTTCAAAAACAATGAATGGACATTAAAACAAGACGATTCACAACCCGATTTCAGTATTCGCCAATATCGCCAACGCATATAAGGCGGCTTTTCACGCATTGAACGGATTTATCAACACAGTACGGATGCTTATTATTGGCGGGTCACTTCCAATGGAAATATCACGACTTTCTTCGGTTATACTGAGGGGTGTCGTATTGCTGACCCAACGGATAAAACAAAGGTATTTCAATGGCTACCAGAGTTTAGTTTTGATGACAAAGGCTCTTGGGTATGGAATGAATACAAATCTGAAAATTTGGATAATGTTGAAAATGATGTGCATGAGAAAAACCGTTTTAATGAAAATGCGTCCTTTGTAAACAAGCACATCAAACGCATCAAATACGGAAATAAAGATGCCAAGTACTTTGATAATTCACCTTATGCGCCCTCGTTGCCAAAAGAGGAAATATACTTTTTCGATTTGGTTTTTGATTATGGGGAACATGATAAAAACAATCCAAAAATAAACGATAATGGACTTTGGTTGGTTCGAAAAGACCCGTTTTCGTCTTTCCGTTCTTGCTTTGAAATTCGGACTTACCGTTTGTGTAAACGGGTTTTGATGTTTCATACGTTTCCAAAACTAAATGGTGGTGTGCCTACTTTGGTGCGTTCCATTGATTTTGAGTATAAAAAATCAAGTATTTATGGAGGAATCGAGCAAGAAGATGAAAAAACGGAATTAACCTACCTTGTCGCTATTGAACAAAGCGGCTATATCAAAACGGTCAATGAATACAGTAAAAAGTCCTTGCCCAAAATGACTTTTGAATACCAAGAATTGACATGGAATAAAAACATTCAAACCGTTAGTAACGAAAATTTAGTCCATGCACCAGTGGGTTTATCGGGTAATTATCAATGGACAGACCTATACAATGAAGGCATCAACGGCATTTTGACAGAACAGGCAAATGGTTGGTTTTATAAGTCAAACTTAGGGCGCATTCAAGTAGATAAAGAAGATTTAGGTGAACTTCATTTCTCACACGCACAACCTGTTATGCCCAAACCGTCTTTTATGGGTTTATCGAATGGTACGTTGCAATTACAAGATTTGGATGCCAATGGTGAAAAGCAATTGGTCGCCCATACTGAGGGGGTACAAGGTTATTTTGAACTCACAGACGAAGGCGAATGGCAACCTTTCAAATCGTTTTTAAAAACCCTCAATTTAGATTTGCGTGACCCCAATGTACGAATGTTGGATGTCAATGGCGATGGCAAACCCGAAGTCGTTTTATCTGATTTAGGGGCGTTTTGGTGGTGGGAGAACGCAGATAAAATCGGTTATGATGCGCCCGAATTAGCCACAAAACCATACAACGAAGAGCAAGGTGCAGCCATTGTCTTTTCAGATTTTGAACAACGCATTTTCCTTGCGGATATGTCGGGCTGACGTGCATGGCAATATGCTCAATCTGCACAACAGCAACCAAGACCTGATTACTTGGGATTATCGGGATATGATACAGCAATATGATTTGCAAGGCGGTGGCACAGCCTATTACCAATACGGCAATGACAAACAACGCAGTCGAAAAGTCATAGAAGGTAGAGAAAATGGCATCAAAGAAGAACGCCTTTTACCAAAACTGAAAAAAGACAGCCGATTAAGCAATAG
>JAYUQN010000542.1:0-3717 GCA_043756725.1 Saprospiraceae bacterium | reverse complement strand
TAAATCTGCGAACTAATCTCTGCTGAATTACTTAAAATATAGAGTGCCAAAGTAGAATTAACATATCACTACTTATTTAATTTGCCTTGCAAAAACTTTTCAATATCCGCAATGGGTTGATTTACGCCAATAATGACCCCCTCAGTATTTATGAGAAATTTGGTTGGAATGACGCGTACACCATATTGCTTAGCTATGGGCGAATCTAAATTTTGAAAATCTGACACATGATATTGCCAGTTCATATCTAAACGACTAATAGCAGCAAGCCAACGGTTTTTATCTTGTTCAATACCCACACTTACTATTTCAAAACCTTTAGCATCTGTGAAATTTTTACTGTGAAATGTTTCATAAATTTTTTTCAAATCAGGGGCTTCTTGTATGCAGGGACCACACCAACTGCCCCAAAAATCCAATAAGACATAATGTCCTTTAAGACTTGACAGTTGAAAATTAGTGCCATTTGCCATCTGCACAGTGAAATCAGGAGCGGTTTCACCATTAATAAATTTAGGTTTTGCATAGAAATACTTACCTATAAAATAAAGGAGTACCATTGCCAAAACAATGAATAAAGTATTATTTTTAATGAAATTTACCATTTAGGATTGAATATAACTTAATCAAAGCGCAAATGTATGAAAAAAAATACGTCTTTTATAACATAGACAAACAGTGTATATTAAGTTTAACATGCATAAAAGCAAAAAAAAGAGTTCATCTCCTATGAAATGAACTCTCAACATTGTCCCATAAAAAGTTATTGTGAAAAACTTTTTCAATTTTAAAGCGAGATTTTAACGCCGCCAGAGGAGGCATAAAATAAATCTCCTAAGTTGTGTTTTGAAGATTTATACAAAAGTCATGTATTATTTTACATAAATCAAACTGATATTTTTTATCTTTGCATAGATAAAATCTATAGAAATGACATTACAACAATTGGAATATGTGACAGCCGTAGATACGTATCGGCATTTCGTTACGGCGGCTGAAAAATGCTATGTAACACAACCTACTTTGAGCATGATGATTCAAAAATTAGAAGATGAATTGGCTGTAAAAATATTTGACCGTAGCAAGCAACCCGTTGTGCCAACTGAAATTGGCAAAATCATTATCGAACATGCTCGATTGGTTTTGAGAGAAACCGCAACCTTACGCCAAATTGTTGAAGACCAAAAAGAAACCATAAGAGGTGAGTTGCGTTTGGGTATTATTCCTACAGCTGCTCCTTACCTTGCTCCCTTGTTTATTAAAAAATTTTCAGAAAAAAATCCTGAAATAAAACTTTATATTTCAGAACTGACAACGGAAAATTTGATAAAAAAGCTAAAAGAGGATACCCTCGATGTTGGCATTATGGCTACGCCTGTGGGTGATAAAGACCTCTCCGAAGACCCTCTTTTCTTTGAAGAATTTGTGGTTTATGCGGCAAAAGAAGAAAATATTTTATCAAAACGCTTTTTACTGGCTAAAGATATTGACGTCAATAGGCTCGTATTGTTGGAAGAGGGGCACTGTATGCGCGCTCAAATCATCAACCTTTGCGAATTGAAAAAAGCAACAAGTATGATAAATAATGTCTATTACGAAGCTGGGAGTATTGAAACTTTGAAGAAAATGATTGAAACACATTCTGGAATTACCATTTTACCCGAATTGGCTATTCAAAATTTGGATGAAGAACAAATGAAATTCGTGCGTTTTTTCAAAAGCCCCGCACCTGTTCGGGAAATGAGCTTGGTTACGCACCGCACCTTTGTTAAAAAACGCTTGATTGAGGCTTTAAAAAAGGATATTATGGAGAATTTACCCCCTCAGTTAAGAGGGCAAAAAACGGGTAAAGTAGTTGGCATTTTTACTTAAATTTCAATTTTTAAGCCATCCCAAGCTAATTTTACTCCTTTCGGAAATGTTTTATTCACATCTCTTGTTTTACCCATATTATGACTCGCATGGACAAAATAGGCCTGCTCGGGTTTCACTTCTGCAACGATTTCTAAAGCTTCTTTGACACTTAAATGTGAATGGTGTTCAGTATGGTGTAAAGCATCAAGAATTAAGACACGGGTTCCTTTTATTTTTTCAAACTCTACAGAAGATATTGACTTACAATCCGTTAAGTAGCTTAAATCGTTGAAACGGAAGCCTAAAACCATGATTTCACCATGATTTAATTCGATAGGTACAATGTGAATTCCTTCAATTTGAAAAGCTTGATCTTTTGAAATGGTTTTCAAATCCATCTGCACAGCACCCGGATAAAGCGTTTCAAGAAAAGCATAATGGTAACGCTGTTTGAGTGAAGTCTGCACTGAATGAGTGGCATATATAGGTATATGCTGTTTTTGCCTAAATTGAAATGGGCGCAAATCTTCAATACCCGCTATGTGGTCGCTGTGTTCATGTGTCATGACCACGGCGTTTAAATGGGACACTTTGGCTTTGAGCATTTGCTCACGAAAATCGGGCCCGCAATCAATAGCAATATTAACTGCATCTTTTGATACCAAAGCGGCTGTCCGCAATCGTTTATCTTTTTTATCGTCTGAAAGGCATACATCACAACTGCACCCAATAACGGGAACGCCCTGGGATGTACCCGAACCGAGTATTGTAAATATCATGGATGACAAGGGGTAAATAGAAATATTTTATTGTAAAAATAGGAAAATTTATTTTGTAAGGGATTGCGTAAAAAATAACATACCCACACGCAGGAAGAAGGAGGCGATTTGTTTTTCTCCTTTGGGTATCTTATTTTTTACTTCGTCCCTAATTTCATTTCTTACTTTCTGCTACTAAAATTTCAGTCTAAAATCGCTGTTGTACTGAGGGGGGTATTTTGCTAATATAAACTTTGCTTGTACTTTTCAACTGTTATTCTTTGACGTTACTGCTTCTTCAAAAACAATGTCTAACACTTTATTTTCTCAAAAAAACCATTAAGGTACAACCTTCAGACAAATAGCATTTTTTTTAATCGTTTTAATAAAAAAATGGTAGAAAAATTACATGATTAAAAATTTAAATGTATTTTTGGAACATAAATATACCCAAAAATTTAAAAAATAAATATTAAAAAAATAAATATTCGCAAAAATATTTGATTTTAACAGAAAAAAAGTAAATATTTGCATGACGAAAGCATATATAGAAAAATAAGTCGATTATTAAATTGATTTAAAAAAACAAACTTATGTACAATCTCATGAAATTTCAACGTCTTCACAGGCGAATGGAAAATATTATTTATATTATTTTCAATAAGCCATACTCATTTCGATTACCACTTTCCGATTTAAAGACAAAGAAAATACTATCTAATTTACACTGTGGTGTAGGATAGTGCGATAAAACAGCCAAGATAATGCTCATCTTGTCTGTCTTTGTATTTAACCCATACTTAATAATTCACCCCTCCCCCAAGCCTTAAAATAAATTTTTTATAGCAAGCCTATTTTTTTAAAAAAAATAAAGCAAAATGAAGAAAAATGTACTACTGTTATTAATGACGTTTTTACTGGGTGCTATTACACCTCTCAGTATCAAAGCGCAACCTTGTCCCGGTGCCAGTCGGCAGGTTTTCAACAGCAAAGCTGAAACACAATACGATGCCATTGGTGCAGCGTTAAAAAATTTCTTGACGGACGGCACCAATGCCGCTTGGCTCTGGGAACCCGGCGCAACGTTTGTAGAAAACACGGACGG
>JAYUQN010000541.1:0-10494 GCA_043756725.1 Saprospiraceae bacterium | reverse complement strand
AATGATGATTTCGAAAGATTTACTAAATTTTAAAAATTTAGTAAATCTGTACTTAATGATGATTTCGAAAGATTTACTAAATTTTAAAAATTTAGTAAATCTGTACTTATCCTCTTCAATATTGCGCTGATTTTCCGCTTAAAAAACCCAATCCATCACCAAATACAAAACTGAAGGGCATAAAAGACACCCCAAACCCGTATAAAAAGTAGCTGTTAAAGCACCATAAGGCACTAATTTAGGGTCGGTAGCGGCTAATCCTGCTGCAACGCCACTGGTAGTTCCCATCAAACCGCCATAAATCATGGCTGTATGTGGATTATTCAAGCCTATATATTTAGCAATAAAAGGCGTTCCAATCGTGACGAATATAGATTTCACCACACCTGCCGCTATACTCAAAGCAATGACATCCGAACTTGCGCCAATTGCCGCACCCGTAACAGGTCCAACAATGAAAGTACAAGCACCTGCACCCAACGTCGTAAGGCTTTTAGCATCCGTATAACCCGCCGCTAATGCCACAATGATGCCCGATAAAAACGATAAAACAATGCCTAAAAAAAGCGAAAGGATACCCACAAAACCTGTTTTTCGCATCACAATAAAACTGGCTCCCATAGCGGTTGAGACGATGGTGAAATCCCGAAACATGGAGCCACCTAACACGCCAAAGCCGGAGAAAATTTTAATATCGGCAATCCCTTTTTCACCGCCTGTGAGAGCACCGCCTATGTATGCCATTACTAAACCCATGATAATGGCAATAGCTGAGCCGGGTATTTTCTTTTTAGTCAATGTTTTAGATAACCAAGCTGCCACAAACATGACTGCTCCTGTGATTAAAAAAGCGAAGACTAAACCGTTTTTTTCTAAAAATTTTACGATTATTTCCATGATTTTATTGCTATTCGACGACTTTTTTGTTGCTGTAATTTTTCGTGTGCAATTGTAGAGACGTTGCATTGCAAGGTCTCTACGTGGTTCATTTTAACAAGGTTATTGTAAAAAAAATGCCCACTTGCCCACAAAAAATTACAGCAACACTTTTTTATCATTCTTTCGCTGCGCTCAGAATGACAAAAAAAATGTAAGTTAATTTGGTTGATTATTAGTGAGTTTAGCAAGAAGAGGAATCATCGCCCCACACACGAGGACAGGCACGATGCCAGCACACAGCGCAACACCGCCACTCGATAATGCCTTTTGAACATTTTGAGTAGCCGACATTGCCACAATAACGGGAATATACATTTGACTCCAAAAAGAAACACCCCCCTCAGTATCGGGGGCTAAAGGTGACTTTTTTGAAAACCAATCATTTAAAACTATCAACAACAGCATCGCAAAACCGACACCGCCCACATTGGCTTCAATACCCAAATTTTTACCTAAAAGCTCACCTATAATTTGCCCTATTACATAACAGGCTGCGAGAAGAGCGACGCCGTAAATTGTCATTTTTCGTTTTGTTAAAATTTGAAAACAGCCCTAAAAGTACAGGTTTTTATTGTCAAATATGAATGTTTATAATCTTACTTGTTTTTCAAAATGAAAAGTATTAGCTTTGTAAAAAATAAGAAAAATGAAAAATGAATCCGATTTTTTTAATAGAATTACAATTGATTCTGAAATCTGTCATGGCAAGCCCACTATCAAAGGCTCGCGCATTATGGTTAAAACCATTTTAGAACTGTTGACGGCAGGAATGACACATCAAGAAATTTTAGAAGATTATCCTAAATTGGAACAAGAAGACATTTTAGCTTGTTTGGCTTTTGCAACTCCAATCACAATGTCATCGAATTTAATTGGAGAGGAATAGTGGTTCATTTTTAACAAAATATTCTTTCACCTCCTTTTTAGTAACCTTCCCCATAGCGTTGCGTGGCAATTCTTCTACAATTTTAAAAAGACGAGGCACACGATACGCGGGCATTAACGCCTTCATCCAGACACTTATTTCATTGAAATCCAAAGTTTTATCCTTGCTAATAATGGCAGCGGCAACAATTTCACCCCATTCTTCATCCTCAATACCCACGACCGAACAGTCAATGACGGAGGGGTGTGTGCGCAACACTTCTTCAATTTCTAAAGCCGATATTTTAAAGCCACCTGATTTGATAATGTCCGTAGAGTTTCTCCCTAAAATGCGATACCCCCCCTCAGTATCTAAGACCGCCACATCACCTGTTTTGAACCAACCATCTTTGGTAAAAGAGGCGGCAGTGGCTTCAGGTTTGCGCCAATATTCGCTGAAAACATTGGCACCACGCACTTGGATTTCACCCGCTTCGCCTTTGATTTCATTGTCCGTATCGTCCGCTAAACGTATTGCAACACCGCGCAACGGATAACCCACATGACCTGCATAACGTGTGCCTTTATACGGATTACTCAACCCCATGCCGATTTCCGTCATGCCATACCGTTCTAAAAGGGTATGACCGCTTATTTTTTCCCACCGTTCCATAACTGAAACAGGTAAAGCCGCTGACCCACAGACCATGAGACGGAATTTTTGCATCGTTTCGGTCAAACTTTCCTGTTCTCGTTCGGAGAGCGTTTCAAAATAAGTAATAAGTTTGTAATAAATAGTAGGCACTGCCATAAAAACGTTGATTTTAGCTTTTTTAAAGGCTTCAAAAACGCTTTCAGCAGAAAATTGAGGAATAAATTCACAAATTGCACCCGACCATAAAGCACAACTTACGACATTCACAATGCCATGAACATGATGCAGGGGTAAAACACAGACAATATGGTCTTCGTTAGTCCATTTCCACGCATCTATAAGGGTTGAAATTTGGGCTTCCAGATTGGCGTGTGTTGAAACAACACCTTTGGGCAAATTGGTTGTTCCGCTTGTGTAGAGTATCATTGCACGGCGGTTTGGCAGTATCTCGGGCAAGTTTATGGGTCTGAAACTTTTATCGTTTTCACCCATAACAATCATTCTGAAACCCTTTTCACGCGCCAAATTGCCTAAAATGGCTTCAAACTCCTTTGAAACGACCAATATATCTGCCTCAGAATCTTCAATGGTGTAGCGCAAAGAGGGTAGGGGATGCCCGACGCATAAAGGCACAGCGATGCCGCCTGCCAACCATATACCCCATTGCACCCGCACATAATCAAACCCGGGCGTAACCATGAAGGCTATGCGGGTTTCATCTAAATCTTTCTTTCCTCCCAGTAAAACGGAAGCAAAAGCCGAAGCCGCATCCGTCAATTGTTTATAGGTGAAAGACTGTCCTTGTGAAACGATTGCGGTTTTGTTAGGGTATCTGTGAGCTTGTTGTACAATTTGAATCATGCTATTTTAACGAAATTTTTCGGTTTTTGTTGAGGTGGTTTTAGTTTAAAAAAAAGTTATCGAATCTACACTGCTTAATTGTACCACTTTTGTACCTTTATTTTTTCAATAATCAAACTGTAACTGCTATTTCTTTTGAAAATGATAAAGCTATTTTGACCTTCGATTTTATAGGCAAGGGCGGCTGACACCTATTTAACATAACGGCAATTATAGTGGATTCTGTCAACATACTATTGCCTTTATTTTCCCCATTTTTCTACCCATTTCGGATATTTTTTACGCACCAGATCCGTTGCCCACGTGCCATACCAAGCATAATGTGCGCGTCTTTCATTTTCAATTTCAGCTAAAGTTGCTTTTTTCACACCATCCCTTCCACAGAAATAGGGCTTTTTTGTATCCAAATCGTAAAAACGTGCCCACATAACAGCGTTTGGTTCGGGTGTCACGACCACGTCTTCGCCTGTTTCAAGGGCAGCATCTTTAATCCTTTCTGTTTTGAAACCGACTATTTTTAGGGCTTCTAAAAAGGCGATACCGCTTGAAATTGCCTTCCGTACTGAGGGGGTCGGGTTGTCCAATTTCATTAAAAACTCGAGAATACCAACGCTTTCATTGCCACTGAAAGAAGGCAATTCGTAAGACCGAGCTTTGACGGGTTCAAAGGTTTTATAATGGTGTTGGGCGCACCAAATAGTCAATTGCCCGTTTGATATGATTTGCGTTTTCAGTAGGCAATCAATGCCGCGTTCAACCGCATTTTTAGCTTTTTCACGATAATGGATACCGATATTTTGATAGGGCGTTTTGCTTTCTGAAATATCTTTTAAGGTTTCTAACACCCGCACCATCGCATTGTCATTGTATGTAATATGCTTACGATAGCTGGATGTATCGGGGTAAAATTGCGGAAAACCCCCGTTTTCATATTGCATTTTTAATAGATAAGCGATGCCCTTTTCAGAGGCTTCTTTGTATTTTTCATTTTTAGTGGCGTTAAAAGCTTTAGCTAAATGTTGTATTTCACGAACAGTTGCATTGTTGTCAATTGTGGCATCGTTGCGCCCTTTGTCGTCTGTTATGGCGGCTTTATAGGTGTTATTCCACGCCTTATTGTAAGGTGGTGGTTGCGTTTTGCCGTCTAAGGTTTTTGCCCAACCGCCGTCGTTGCGTTGGGCGATTAGCATTTTTTCAGCTGTGGAATCTTCAACGAATAAATTCGCCGCTACGGGCGCATCGGCAACCTTGGGTAAGCCATAATCACTTTTATTTTTACTGGGTATGGGCGACTGATTCCACCGTTCTTTCAATGTCCAATCCGCATTGATTTTTAGTGCCGTTTTTTTATCTAAATTATTTTTGTGCCACTCAAAATCGCCACCTTGTCGGTGGTTATTGTAGTAAAATACCCGTTTGCCCCATATCAGAGTAGTGTCTTTGCGGACTTGGTAAATATCAGCGTCTGCCATGTCATTTGAAAACGTGCAATTAATCAAGTAAAACTGAGCATCACGGTGAAATCTTCCCAATTTATAGCCTTTATCGCCCATGAAATGGCAGTTTTTCAAGACCGTTTTAGCCGATTCAGTGCCTGTACCATCGTGCCAAATAGCGGCATTGAGGTTGTGGCAGATGAAATAACAGTTTTCAGCATACGCCCAACCTCGGGGGCAATAAAAATCCACGGCGCCTTCCATTGTGCAATTCAAAAACTTGAAAGTGCCATTATCAACATCCCACGGGCTAACGGTATCGCCACCCCAAGCGTGAAAATTACAGTTTTTCACCGTCATGCGTTGGGTTGTGGGCATACAGCGCAAGGCAAATTGATGCCCATCTTTGCGGGTTATTTTAGCGACTCCGTTGCACATAAAAGTGGAATCGCCCTTTGCATTAAAGCCAAAATCATTGACAATGGCGAGGTTTTCAAGGGTAATATCTTTGGCGCGGATATTCATAGTGGCTGCGCCCCAATCGTCATTGTGGTCGCAACGGAATATATCACGGGCTTCGGAATAGATGATTTGAGTGGTTTTTGAGTTGGATACCCCCCCCTCATTATTTTTCCATTTTTCACCCAATTTAGGCGATTTTTCACCTTGAAACAGGATATTGTGCTTGTCAATATAGATTTTTTCACGATAAATACCGCTTTTTATGAAAATAATACGCTGTGTTGCAGAAGAATCGGGCAAGCTGTTGATAGCGGCTTGAATCGTGGTGAAATTGCCAGAGCCATCGGCAGCAACGACAATTTTCTGAGCGTTTGCGGTGAAAAGACAGGTGAAAAAAGTAGCTATTAATACAATGCGTTTCATAAAAAAGAGAGATTTAGTATATGACATAATTCACTGAAAGGTGAAACAAATCTACTTTTTCAGAACCTAAAAAAAGGGAATTTATGCGGTAACGTTACCGTTTTTGTATTTTTAAAAGTGCGTACATTAAACGTTTTGATGAAAAAGTTAACCTTATTTCAAATAAAAAATTTATTAAAATTAGCTACTGATAGCCGCATGCCCATTGACAGTGGGTGTTGCGCCATTGGTTGAAAAAAACAAATCGAAATGCACGCCTTTGTCCACAGAAAACTTGTATTTGCTTTTTATTTGATGGGCAAAAGAGGAAATAAATTGGATACCGAAGCCTGCTTTATTCTTAAAATCGAAGTCGGCTAATAAAACGGTGCCATTGTCGGAGTAGTGGAAACGATCTTTCAAAATGTCAATATAAATTTCGAGGGGTTTCGATTTTTTAAGAGAAGGGTAAGCATATTTTAAGGAATTGGTCAATAATTCATTCAAAATAAGCCCAACAGACAGCGCCGTTTCAACATTTAAAGCGGTATTTTCCAAGCGCAAATGGGTCTGCAATTGCTTATCATCTAAGCCATTTGAGTATCTGATTTTTTCAATAATGTCTTGAATAAAAGGTTGTAAATTGAGGGTTTCAACATTATCGGCTTGATAAAGTTGTTGATGCAGCATAGAAAAAGTTTCAAGCCTTGATTTGTTTTCCAACAGAATAGCCGATACCAAAGGGTCCTGTGTCTGGCGGGCTTGCAGGCGCATCATACTGGCAATGGTTTGCATATTATTTTTAACACGATGGTGTAATTCTTTAATAATCAATTCATTGCGTTTGTTGGCTTGTTGTTTATCGCGCATTTGTTTCCACGTAATATACAATAAGGTGGTTAAAACCAACAAACTGCCTATCAAAATCCAACGAATAAGCGCCGATTGACTGAGTTGTTTTTGTTGCGCTTCTATCTGAAAATCCCGTTTTTCAACATCAAATTTAAATTGGGCTTCGGTCAAACTCTTCTGTTTGTTTTCTTGAAAAAGCGTTTCACCCAATATGTCAGCCACTTTAAGGTGATTATAGGCTAAATTGGATTGCTTTTTTTCAGCAAAAATAGCTGCTAAGGCTATGTGATTTTCACGCGCTATTTCTTTAAAACCAAACTTATCCGTTAAGTTTAAACTTTGTTGAAATGCGGCTATGGCATTGGGTATTTTATTTTGTACTTGAAACAGTTTGCCACTTTTATTGAAACATTCGGCATGGGCGTAATTGGGCAAAAAGGCGGCTTGTTTAGAACATTCTGTAAAATAATATTCCGCTTGTGGGTAATTTTTTAAGTGAAAATAAATATCTCCGATAGACAAATAGGATTCAGCTAAACATGGCTCATTGCCTTGTTTTTCAAAAATAGTTTTAGCAGCTTCATGTTTTTCAAGCGCAATGCCATAATTGCCTAAGGCAGTTTGAATATTCCCATACACCCTCAATACATTGGCAAGGCGCATAGAATCGCCTAATTTTAGGGCTTCTTGCTCCGTTTTTTCAATACTGTGCAACGCACTTTCGTAATTTTGAGCTTTCAGATAAGTATTGCTAATGTTTTGATGGGAAAAAACAATGCCCTCTTGGTTGCCCCATTTTTCAGCGGCTTTGATGGACAACAAATAATAATGAACAGATTGGTCAAAATCGCTGAGCATGGCATAGAGCGTACCCAAGCCATGATAGCCATTTTCAAGCATTTCCCAATGCTTCGCTTTTTCAGCCCGTTCAATGGTGCGCAAATGAAACTCTCTGGCAACAGTATAGTACCCCATTTTTTTATGAAGTATAGCCCAATCGGTATAAATAGTCAATTGCTCATCGGTTTGCAAGCGCAAATCTGCCAAAGACATAGCGGCAGCATAAGCTTTTTGGGCTTCTGGCAGTTGGTTATTATCTTCATAAATAGTTCCTATAACCCGATAAGCGCAAAAAATAAGGCGGGGACTATCCACTTTTTGAGCCATTGCCAAAGCTTGGTTTCCAAAGTAAAGGGCTGAATCTTTATTTTGAAAAGACAGATCGGCAGCTTTATTAATAGCTTCCACAATCGGGATAGTTGCTTGAGCAGATACAAGCGTATTGGCAGTTAAGTTGATAATTAAGCCAATAAAAAAAACTATAATGTTCTTCATAGCAATGCTTTTATTCTCATTTTTAAAGGCATGACCTGTAAAATGTTGTTATAAAAACTATATTATGGCAAGTGGAAGCGCTATGAGTACGGGAATTTCTACAATTTGTGAATTAATGGCAGAAGATTTCCGTAGTTTAATTGGGCGCTTTTTTTCCTCACTGCATCCACACGTTCCAGCTCCCCCTTTTATTTGAGCCTGTTGGTGTAAGGGAATAATTTGGATGTGTGGCAGAATTTTAATGGAAAGTTCCTTTTTCATAGTTGTTATAATGTTTGATGTGAAAAAATGAGATGGCAAACTACCCCCTCTCCAAAGGAGTCCCCTCGGACAGTATTTTAAGTAAAAAAAGCAAAGATACTCTAACTTATTGAGTTCTCAGTACCTCTAAATGGTGAATTTAGACATGATTGTAATGGGTAATAAGCAATGAGTAATTTATTACCCATTACCTATTACCTATTACCCATTACCCATTACCCATATTTAAATGACATTAAAATTTTTCAAAAAATCTTCTCTATAAGCGGCGGTGAAAGGGATAGATTTAGCATTAACGGTAATCTCTGAATCATTAAATTCCTCTACTTGGTGAATATTGACAGCAAAAGAGCGATGCACACGCACAAGGTTATGATTTTGTAAACGATCAAGCACAGTCGCTAAAGGCATTCTGACGATATAGCGATGCTGTTTTGTATAAATAAAAGAATGATTGCGGTCGGCTTCTATCAAGATTAATTCCTCTTTTCGCAACTTCACAAAGCGGTAGTTTTGCTTAATAAAAATAGAATCCTCATTTTGTAAAATAATATCACTACTCAATTTAATGTCATTGGCAGAGGGGCTTGAAACAGAAACCCCTAATTTGGACGAAGTATTTTGCTGTTTTACAAATATATCAAAAGCCAATTCAAGGCTGATTTGCAAATGGCGTTCATCAAAAGGTTTTAAAAGATAGGCAAAAGGGTTGCTGGCTTTTGCGCGTTCTACTGTCCGAATATCGGCTTGTGCTGTCAAATATACTATCGGAATGGGACGCAGGCTGTTAAAACGTTTGACTACCTCAATGCCATCCATATCCCCTTGTATATGAATATCCACTAAGGCTAAATCGGGTTGATGTTTGTCAAAAAGCGTCAAGGCTTCATCACTCGATGCTGCGCACCCTACCACATCGTAGCCCCAATCGAACAATAAGGCTTCTATATCGCGCGCTATAATTAATTGATCTTCTACGACTAAAATTTTTATGACACTCATGGTAGTTACTTGTTACCGATAATTTCAAAGGGGGAATTATAATTATTATGCCAAAAGTAAGCACAAGGTGTGTGCCAAACCCTATTTCGTATTTGAAATAGAAAAATTATATACCCCATTTCTTCGTTTTTTGTATCCCAACTGATACCTATTTCACTTTTAAACTCGATTCCCGAATTATCAATTTGCTCGGCATCATTATCGTTTCTGCTTCACGGTCGGGGTTTTTGATATGCTCTAAAAGGAGTAGACAACTTTTCGCTCCTACTTCATAAGCCGCTTGCTCTACCGTTGTAAGACCAGGCTCGACTACTTCGGAAATTGGCGCATTCATAAAACCAACCAACCCAATATCTCGCGGAATGCGATAGCCGTAACGTTTCAATGCCAACATGGCTCCGATGGCTTTGCGGTCGTTGAAACAAAAAATAGCGTCGGGCAAAGGTTTTATGGCTAATAATTTAGAGACATCGCGAATGCCATCTTCTTGTGACACCCCAGAGTTGATAATGTATTTTTTACTGAGGGGGGGTAAACCGCCATGTTCCAATGCATCTAAATAGCCTTGTGTACGCAGCCGCGTCATTTCTAAATTTTTAGGACCCGCCAAATGGGCTATCCGTTTAAACCCTTGTTGAACAAGATGTTGTGTGGCATTATAGGCTCCTTGATAATCATCTTGTATGACTTTTGACACATTTAAATCGGGCAAAATGCGGTCGAAAAGCACAATAGGTAAGCCTTTATCTATCAATTTTTGAAAATGTTCTGAACTGTTGGTTTCAGAGGACACAGACGCTATAAGCCCATCTAAAGTATTAATATTCAACTGTTTCAATATCATTTTCTCTCTTTCCAAACTTTCACTGGATATAAAAAACATGACATTATAGCCTGCACTATAAGCCACATCTTGTATGCCTTTCACGACAGTTGAAAAATAATGTATCGCAATTTCAGGTAATAAAACGCCAATGATATGGGTGGTGTGTTTCACCAAACTTACAGCATAAGGGTTGGGTTGATAATCCAATTGCTCTGCCAACTCTAACACTTTGCGGCGTGTTTCAGGACTCACATCATAGGCATCATGTAAGGCACGGGAAACGGTTGAAATAGAGATATTCAAGGTTTCCGCTATGTGTTTTATCGTAATATTTTTACTTTTCATTTGCGAAGATAAGATTAAAAAAAGGGATTTTACTGAGGGGGGTAAATATTTATTTGAAGCACAACCTTAGTTCTACTTTGGCACTCTGGAAATTCATGCGCCCCCCGACCCCCAGAGGGGGAGTACATCCGAAACGGCATTAAAAATTGTGGTAATTTTAATAGCATTTCTAATGTACGAAGAGCAGCATCGACGCGACGATACCGATCGCAAACGCGCCAATCAGCGCCAGCAGCTGCGGCAGCGGCGCGACG
>JAYUQN010000540.1:0-3722 GCA_043756725.1 Saprospiraceae bacterium | reverse complement strand
TTGTGGTACATAAAGTTATAACTTATTGATTATCAACATTTAGGAAATTTTAAAAATTTCCTAAATGTGCGCTTGTACCACAAAGTAGATAATTCCGTTTTATTTTATTGAATAATAAGCAAATAATCCTCTACTTCCCCTTGCGTGAAATTTTCACAAGGCAAAGCGTAAGCACCCGATTTTACGCTAACCCGCATTCGCGCATTGCCTGATGTGGCGGTTGCAGGAACTAAAAGGGTACTACTAAACGGATTTTGAGCACGTCCTTCAAACACTTTTTCGGCATCTTCAAATGTTTTATTGCCATTAAAATCTATCCACACACGGCAATATAAATCCGTCAATCGCCCTGACCAACTAAAACCGGGTTTTATACTGAGGGGGTATGTTTGACCTCGAATAACAGTGGAAGGTAAATCTGTGAAATCAGAGTAACCAAATGAATTAGAACTGCGAAATTTACCATCATTGGCTTGTGGATTTGTATTGATACCTGCAACTTGCACACCATTCACCCACTCTTGCCAGGGTTCTGTGGATTTGGAAACACAATAATTGGCACTGGGCGCAGAAATAGTAATTGTAAAACTACAAGTAGAGGCATTATTACGGGCATCTCGTGCTGTGTAAGTAACGGTGGTTACACCCAAAGGAAAAGCTGTATTGGGATTGTGCGTACTTGTAATCGTAGGCGAAGTTGTACAATTATCAGTAGCTGTTGGTGGTGTCCATGTAACAATTGCTGTTGTACTTGATGCCGTTTGCGCAATATTTGTAGGGCAATTCACAAAAACAGGGGCTTGCACATCGTTTGCACAAGGGTTTGTTACGGTTACTGTGAAAGTACAGGTAGCCACATTATTTTTAGCATCCGTAGCCGTATAAGTCACCGTTGTGACACCCATTGGAAAAACTGTATTTGGATTGCGTGAACTTGTAATAGTTGGTGTCGTCGTGCAATTGTCGGTTGCAGTAGGTGGCGTCCATGTTACATTAGCCGTAGTGCCCGTTGTTGTTTGTGAAATATTTGTAGGACAATTGGCAAAAATAGGGACTTCTGCGTCGTTAGTACAATCAACCCCGCCTGCAATGTTCACAATATAATCCTCAACTTCGCCCTGTGTGAAACTTTCACAAGCCAATGGCACACTCCCTGATTTTATACTCACACGCATACGTGTTGTACCCGATAAAGCCGATGCTGGAATGGTCAAATTTGAATTAAATGGATTTTGAGCACGTCCTTCAAACACTTTTTCAGTATCTTCAAATGTCTTGTTTTTATTGAAATCAATCCACACACGGCAATATAAATCGGGCAAACGTCCAGACCAACTTATACCCGGCAAAATACTGAGGGGGTATGACTGACCGCGATTGACTGCTGTCTGTAAGTCTGTGAAATCAGAATAACCGACGGAAGCGGCATTGCGGAATTTCCCATCATTGGTCTGCGGCGTATTATTGATAGTCCCTAATTTAACGCCACTCACCCACTCTTGCCAGGGTTCAGCAGCTTTTGACACGCAATAGTTTGCGCTTTGCGTTGATACGGTTACGGTGAAAATACAAGTATTTACATTGTTTTTAGCATCTGTAGCCGTGTAAGTTACTGTTGTTGTGCCTATTGGAAAAGATGCACCCGAATTGTGACTGCTTGATACTGAGGGGGGGGGAGTACAATTATCCGAAGCGGTTGGCGGTGTCCAAGTCGCAATAGCGGCTGTTCCATCCGTTGTTAAAGAGATATTGGTTGGGCAATTGGTAAAAACAGGTTTCACAATATCATTATCACATGGATTAGAGCCTGTAACCGTAACGGTAAAAGAACACGTTCTTGAATTATTACGGGCATCTGTGGCAGTATAAGTGACGATGGTTTCACCAATTGGAAAAGCGGTATTGGGGCTATGCGTACTTGTTAAAGTGACGGTGCTACAATTATCAATAGCTGTTGGCGGCGTCCAAGTGACAATAGTTGCGGCTCCCGTTGCGGTTTGTGAAATATCCGTTGGACAATTGTTGAAAGAAGGTGATTGTTTGTCATTAACACAATCGGTTCCATCCGTTTCAATACTCACCGCATAATCTTCTACTTCTCCTTGTAAAAAACTTTCACAAGAGGTAGGCATTCCCCCTGATTTTACACTCACCCGCATACGAGACAGACCCACAATAACGGTAGCAGGAATAAAAACTGAAGCTGTAAACGTATTTTGTGCTTTCCCTTCAAAAACTTTTTCAGTGTCTTCAAAAATTTTATTGCCATTAAAATCAATCCAAGCACGGCAATTTAAATCGGGTAATCGTCCCGCCCAACTAAAACCGGGCTTTATACTGAGGGGGTAAGTTTGACCTCTTACAATAGTGGTTTGCATGTCCGTAAAATCTGAATAACCTACGGAATTGGAAGTTCTAAATTTACCTTCATTGGTCTGCACCATATTGTTGATAGTTCCCAATTGAACGCCAGTTACCCAATCTTGCCAGGGTTCAGTCGCTTTGGAAACACAATAGTTTGTGGGTTGAGCTGAAATAGTTACGGTGAAAGTGCACGTTGTTACATTATTACTGGCATCTCGCGCCGTAAAAGTCACGGTCGTTACACCAATCGGAAAGGCAGCACCTGAATTGTGCGTACTTATTATGGTCGGCGAAGTCGTGCAATTATCAGTCGCTGTTGGGGCAATCCAAGTCACGGTAGCCGTTGTGCCTGTTGTGGTTTGGTTAATATTTGCAGGGCAAGCCGATAAAACAGGGGCTTGTGTATCACTGGCACAAGGATTTGTTACGGTTACGGTGAAACGACAAATACTCGAATTATTGCTCGAATCCCGAGCGGTATAAGTGACGGTTGTCACACCAATTGGAAATGCCGAATTAGGCGCATGCGTACTTGTAAGCGTGGGCGAAATTGTACAATTATCAGAAACAGTTGGCGGAATCCAAGTTATATTAGCCGTTGTGCCTGCTGTCGTTTGAGCAATATTTCCATTGCAATTATTAAAAATGGGTGCAAGCGTATCATTGGCACAAGGGTTTGTGACTGTTACCGTAAAAACACATCTTGACGTGTTGTTTTTAGCATCTATCGCGGTGTAAGTGACGCTTGTAGTGCCTATTGGAAATACAGCTCCTGTATTGTGCGTACTTGTAACAGTGGGTGAACTTGTGCAATTATCTGTTACAGATGGAGGAGTCCAAGTAGCCGTTGCGGTAGTGCCCGTTGTCACTTGATTGATATTGGAAGGACAATTGGTAAAAACAGGTGCTAAAGTGTCATTGGCACAAGGGTTCGTAACAGTTATGGTGAAAACGCAAGTAGTGACATTATTTTTAGCATCGGTAGCGGTATAAGTCACCGTTGTTGTGCCAATTGGAAAGGTTGCCCCAACGGTATGAGAGCTAATTACTGAGGGGGTCGAGCAATTATCCGTAGCTGTTGGCGGTGTCCATGTTACGGCTGCCGTTGTGCCCGTTGTGGTTTGCGTAATATTTGTCGGGCAATTGGTGAAAACAGGTGCTTGCGCATCATTTGCACAAGGATTAGACACCGTCACCGTGAAAGTACAAGTGGCTGTGTTATTACTGGCATCGGTTGCCGAATAAGTAACAGGGGTTGTGCCAATCGGAAAAGCTGAACCCGAGTTGTGGGTGCTTGATACTGAGGGGGTAGCTGCGCAATTGTCCGTCACGGTTGGTAGTGTCCAAGTCACTATTGC